>NZ_JBGONH010000006.1:0-126742 GCF_041439075.1 Vibrio sp. FF145 | reverse complement strand
GTAAACATAAGCTTGTGCACCATGATTTTTTGCATGCTGAGATGAAACAAAGACGGTATTAGGGTCAATAGGGCCGTCTGAATTACCATGCTGCGTTAAAATGTAGGGATGAGAGATAGGCTCTAGATCAGAGTGGAAATGCACAACATCAATATCATTTGGAAGCTGACTTTGCAGTGGTACATTCGGTTGATACTCTATGACTCTCGCCCAATCACACTTTGTGCCTTTGCCAGCGAGCAGCGTCACTCGGTGCCCGGCAAGATGCAAAGCATAAACTAAATCCCAAATGACTCGTTCCGTTCCACCGTAATTCACCACAGGTAACGTGGCTCTTGTATACATTAAAATATTCATAATCACTTAATTTTTAAAAGCTTTTACTTTAGCGACAACTGCTTGATGAACACACTCTGGAACAAATTGCTCTATGTCTCCACCATGAATAGCGACTTCACGAACCAATGTTGATGATAAAAAAGCAAACTCTTCTGAAGGTGTCAAAAACAGGCTCTCTAGTTCTGGTTTTAACCGACGATACATTGTCGTCAAACCAAACTCATACTCAAAGTCCATTGTCGTTCTTAAGCCACGCACCAAAATTGAGGCATTTTGCTCGGTCGCGAAATCAACCAGCAAACCGCTAAAACCTTCAACGGAAACATTAGGTAATTCATGGCAAGTTTCTCGCAATAAGGCCACACGCTCATCTAAGCTAAATAAGGTGGCTTTACTTGGGCTCTCTGCGACACCAATGACAAGCTTTTCAAACATACATGCGGCACGTTTAATTAAGTCATAGTGACCGTTAGTCACTGGATCAAAAGTACCTGGGTATATTGCTATTTTCATGACATTCCTTTATTCACTGGATGTTTTCTTGTTTTTCAATCGGCCTAATACACGCTCTAGCTGCTCAATCACCGATTCTGTAGAAATAAGGGCCATAAGATCCTTTCCTTTTACTCGGGTTCCCCATGGAAGATCGCTAACCGCTTTGCCGTGTTGCTCTTCAGCAATCTGTTCATAGACAGAAACCACACTGTCTAAACTATGATAAGGCCCTGTTCGCATTGGGTTACTGTGCGCATACAAACCAATCACGGGGACACCTTGAGTCGTCGCAATGTGTGCAGGCCCTGAATCAGGAGCGATCACAATACTGGATTTACCAATCACTGCGGTAAGCTGCTTTAACGAGGTTGAGCCTACTAAGTTAATACAAGGTGATGTCATGTGCTGAGAGATATTGTCGGTTAAATTGCGCTCTCTATCCGTTGGAGCACCACAAAAAACCACTTTAAAGCCTAACTGATAAGCGTGATCGGCGACAGCGGCATAGCGCTCAACTAACCAGTTTCTCTCATCTTTACTCGCGGCAGGGCTAATAACAATATACGGCTCATGCGCAAGCTCCATCGATAGTCTTTGATCTTCATCAGACAAAGCAAGATCCCATGTCGGCACCTGTTTGGAACACCCCAAAAAGTAAGCAAATTCAGAGAAATTATCTAACACATGAGATGCGTCCGTTTTTGGCAGCTTGCGATTGGTAAAGAGCCACTGCCCCTCTTTGGCACGTGTCCAACTAAAGCCAAGTTTTACTTTTGCCTTTATCCCTATCGTTAACAGGCTGGCTCTTAGTGCAACTTGCATATGCAGTAAATAATCAAACCGAGTTAGACGCAGGGATCTCCATACTTCTTTCATTCCTTTTAGGCCGCGTTTTTTATCAAACACTACAACTTGAATTCCAGGTATATCACCAAGTAATTGAGCTTCGATTTTTCCCATCACCCACGTGATCTGACATTCTGGATAGGTAACTTGAATAAGTTGCACCACAGAAAGGGCATGACAAACGTCACCAATGGCAGATAAACGCAGAATACAAATAGATTTTGGAGCAGAAAGAGCGTTATTCATTGATCGATTCCAATGGCATCATTTCTAGAACAGCAGAAACAACGTTATCTGGCTTGATATCTTGAAGGCATGGCGAATAGACATCATCGCTAATCTGACATCTGTTTTTATAACAAGGGACGCAGTTACGTTCAGATTGCACAAGTCTAATATTGGCGACTCTTTGGGAGCTAACACCATTGCTGTATAAATTGTTCGTTACATCAATTGGCTCTTCATATGGCCAAGGTGACCACATGCTTGCTGGTGCCACGCTAATAATAGATACAATTGGGATAGAGTAACCTGATGCGAGGTGACCCGGGCCACTATCAGGTCCAACAAAACCATCACTGTGTTTTATTAATACCGAAGTTTGAGCTAATGATAATTCCCCTAAAACACTGACCAGTTGGTTCGACTCAGGGACTTGACTCATGATTTGTTCAACAATGGTCTCATCGCGTTCTAATTTAGCGCCAGATAAGACAATGTTATAGCCTGCAGAGATCAAACGATTGATGACTTCAACCCAATACGAGACTGGCCACTGCTTAATTTCGTTAGAGGATGGCGCATGTACAACAATGTAGTTTGATGGCAATCTCTTTTGAACTGCTGAAGGTAATAACTCTTCGGGAGACACAAGCCGTGCAATACAATTAACATCTATGGTATCCAGCATACGAGCAACGCGACTCATTTTATGCTCAAAGCGATGCTGTTCTTTAATGTAATGAGTATAAATTAACTTTTTAACCCAGGCGCCAGAAAGCGATTCATCAATTGCACCAAGTCTTTTCTTACCAAAGATAAAACTATAGATAGCGGTTCTATCATTAAGCATTTCATTGACGACTAAATCATATCGACCATGCGTTTTTAAAATCCGGTAATAGTCCTTAACGGATGCTCTTGGCGGAATTTCAACTAAAGAGTCAACGTCTGGATTGGTACCAAAAACCATCTCCCCTCTAGCATTAACTAAAACATCTATTGTTGCGGTCGGAAACGCTTTTCTCAGACTATGGGTAAAAGCAGAGATCAACAAACTATCACCAATGCAATGAGTGGCAACAACTAATATTTTTTGGTAACTACATGAATCGTTCATTAATCTGTTCGGCGTTTGATATACTGTTCTACCAAGTATGCCATAAACTCCCCAATACGAGACAGTGATTCATGTTTACAACAAAGCAAATCCATAAAACAACGTACTGGTATAATCCTAAATTACTCACCGAAGACGTTGAATTGGCTTTTTCTGTGGATTATTGGAAGGCGAATCAAGCAATACTGGGGCACTCTCAAGGTAGAGGAACAACATGGTTTGTTAAGGGAGAAAAAAGCAATTTCGCTCTTCGACATTATCATCGCGGCGGCTTGTTTGGAAAGCTAGTTAGAGACAGCTATTTATTTACTGGATTAGAGAACTCACGAGCATACCAAGAGCTAATGTTACTTGAGCTTCTAGCCACACATAAAGTTAATGTCCCGACACCCGTTGCTGCGAAAGTTTCGCAAGAAGGGCTCGTTTACAAAGCCGATATTTTAATTGAAAAGATTTCCGACGCAGAAGACTTAGTAAAGATACTATCAAACAAAAAACTATCCGATTCCCATTTCAACGATATTGGTCATCAAATTCGAAAAATGCACGATGCCGGGGTCAATCATACCGATCTCAATATCCATAACATTCTCGTTGATAAAGCAGGCAAGGTTTGGATTATCGATTTTGATAAATGCCTAACGCAAACAGGTAATAGCTGGAAAGAGAGTAATTTAAAGCGACTTAAGCGCTCATTCGAAAAAGAAGTTCGATTAGGAAGGATTGATGCTCAGCACTTTGATTTTTCACAAATTGAACAAGGGTACAAAGTGAGTACCCTTGAGAGTCTATGATTTATTCTTCTTTCAAACCAAATAACTTACGAAGTTTCTTTTTCTTTTTATAGATATGCCCTCGAATCACTTCAGCAAGAGGGCGCTTGAAGGACACTTCTTTAGCTAAGCGTATTTGCTCTTCAAATGGTTTATCTCCGTGTTCTTCAAAGAACTGTTCCAACACCGTTCTCGCCCAGTCTTTTCGCCCACTCGTTGAATAATGATTGAGCCAAGCTTTCGCTGGTTCAATATTCACCTGTGTAGAGAGCGCTTCAGATAGCGCAAACTGCTCTAAAGTGTGTGCCTCACACCCTTCTTGACGTAACGCTTGAATCAACACATCAGCATAATCAAAAGCCGATGAGTTTATTCCGGTGATACCAATGACTGCCGATGCCCACATAACTGAGTTTGGATTAGTGCGGTAGACACTGCCATCCATAAGTTTTATATCTCTATCTCTGATATGTGAATACTCATTGGTGCTTGGCAAAGTATTGATGTTCACTTCTGAGCAAAACAGTAACGCGTTTTTATCCGATATAGAGTCGAAGTAAACGTTTGTTGGCACGTTAAAGTACGTATCTGTATCTAGAAAAAGCAGTTTATCTTCAGGACTCAACTCTAAATTATCACAAAGATATTTTAAGCCGCGGTTCTTGATTCTAAAGTGATAAGTATTGTCTAGACTCCATTCAGCCTTTTGAGCTGGCGATATCGGAAACACTTTAATTGGCATATTAGCGAAGTGCTCAGGTTCTTCCGCTAGAACAGAAATTTCAGGCCTAGTTCCATTTGCCTCAACCCAATTGGCTAAAAAAGACAAAATGCAAAACCTTGCGCCTTGATAGTAAGTTCTATCATTGCCATAAATGACAAATGTTAAGTGTTTTCTAGCCAATTCTGATTTCATAATTTAGTACTTCGTAATATTTTTAAAAAGTGCTTTGTGCTTGCTGCTGACATGGCTTCGAACATGAGTTCGGTATCCCTCTTTAAACCAACTTCTAACCGTCGCATAAAGCCCTGAGGTTCTACCACTCAACTCACTATCAAATGCACCGGTTTTACTACCCTGACGAACCAAAGGTGGGTGTGTCCAAAAAATATTGTACTCTAATGTCATTCGTTCATTACCAATATAACCATCAATAGGTGCGTCGGTTATATTGTTTTCCATATGCTCTACCATTGCGCGAGCAAAACTAAGGTCATAAAGCAAACCACCAGTAAGCTTGTTCGTTTTACACAAGTACAGATGTTGATTTGGTACTCTTACTGATGCAGGTACTAAGCTCGACGCCTCTTCAATATTTACAAGATACTTTTCTTCACCAGCAAGCTCGCTTTGGAAAGCTTCTAGTTGCTCAATAAAATCGCTATTTAAAAAAGCATCATCTTCTAACACTAATACTTGTGGAATTTGTTCTTCTACGACTTTCTTCATCACTAAGTAGTGCTTATAAAAGCAAGACTTCTCAGGGAGCCTCAGTGAATCGTCAAAAAAACCATTTCTAACGTCATCAGATAGATCATCGATATCACCAGCTAACATATATTCGTAATCAGTGATGCCCACTTCTGGCAGGTGCTTATCTATATGTTTTCTACGTTCTTCGTAGCCTTTGCTTACATGAATAACAAAAGTTTTGATCATGGTGATGTCTCAATATTGGTTGACTAATTATTGGTGGCTGAATGATGTATCAATTGGAGTGTTTGTTGTAACGCACCTTGATTCTGTTGAACTATACCATAGCCTATTCGCCCTTTTTCAATTAACTCTTTAGGCTTGGATAATGCACTGATCATTTGTAAAGCAAGCTCATTCTCATCGGCTACAACAGACAGTGCGCTCGAGTCGATCAATTGATTCGCCAGGTCTGCAAAATTGAAATAGCTCGGCCCTGTTAAGCAGTATTTTTGAAGCAGCGCAGGTTCGATGAAGTTATGCCCTCCTACTTTCTTTCCAAGTAGGCTTCCTCCCATAAAAACAAGATCGCTCGCAGAAAGCATAACCATAAGCTCTCCCATCGTATCCCCCAAGTAAACGTCGACATCGAGCGGTAACTCGTCAACAACTTCGGTTCGACGAACCAAAACTAAGCCTCGGTTTTTGGCCAATTCAGCAACTGAATCAAACCGTTCAGGATGACGAGGCACTATCACTAACAGCAACTCTGGCAGTTGGATTTTGGCTTGTTGGTAAGCTCTAAAAATTTGTTCATCTTCACCAGCATGAGTGCTCGCGGCGACAACAATCTGCCTACCCTGCCCCAAAATATCTTTAAGATGCTCGCCTTGTGCGATTACATTATTATCAATCGACACATCGTACTTAATTGACCCTGTGACAATGACTTTTTCGCTCGGCGCACCTAGTAACTCAAATCGAGATTTATCATCAGAGTGTACCGTCAATATTAAACTTAACTTAGAAATTGTCGGATAAATTAACGAACTCATTTTTTGATAATTACTGGCTGATTTTTCGGATAATCGTCCATTGACTAATATCATCGGAATATCATTTTTAGCAACGGTGTTAATGGTGTTCGGCCATAATTCCGTTTCAATAATGAGCATGTTGTCTGGCTGAATGCGGTTGATAAAACGTTGAACACACCAACTAAAATCTATAGGCATATAACGGTGGCTAATCGAACCGCTCATCTTTTCTACCTGCTCAGCGCCTGTACTCGTTGTTGTAGTGATCAGTATTCTTTTATCTGGGTTTTGTATCGCCAGTTGTTCAACTAACTTCTTACTCGCCAGCACTTCCCCTACAGAAACCGCATGAACCCAGATCACGCCCGATTGTCTATTATTGATCGGCGGTGTAAATCCGAAATGCTCTTTCCAGCGATGACCAAAAGGCGGTTTGTTTGCTTTGGAGCGATATAAGCCCCAAAGCAGAATAGGGCTAACAAGGAAAAGTAGCGCGGTATAGGCCCAACGAACGACGATGCTCATATAACGACCTTATTTATATTTTGCCTTGGGAAATAACATCAAACTGTTCAATAGCACTAATGACTCTACTCGGCATTAACTCAGTGAGGCACTTTAGGTGCTGCTTGGGACAAGTTCGTTCAAAGCAAGGTCGGCACTCAATATCGGTATTGATGATCGCCAGTTTGTTCGTTAGCGGAGGCGTATATTTAGGTGAACTAGAGCCGTAAACAGCCACGACATTACAGCCCACCGCAGCGGCCACATGCATCAGCCCAGAATCATTGCTAACGACAGTACGACAAGCCCCGATCAAGTCTACAGCCTGAATTAAGCTCGTATCTCCAGCTAAATTGAAGCAATGCTGCTGCATATTAACAGGGACTTGTTCGATTATCTTTTGGGTTACTTCACGATCTTTAGCCGAGCCAAACAACCACACTTGGTAACCTTGTTTTATCATCGCTGTCGCTGCTGTTGCAAAGTGATTATCAGGCCAACGTTTCGCAGGGCCAAACTCAGCACCAGGACATAAACCAAGGACAGGCCTTTGATTGTTTAAACCAAATTGCTCCATAGCCTCTTGTTGGCTGGAGTCAACAACTTGTAGGCTTGGAAAAGGTAATGATGACAATTCACCTAAACAACCACTACCCGTCATTTCAGCTTTAGGGTGCGCTAACGCTACATATCGCTCTAACATGTATTGAAACGCTTTTTTATTGGTTCTAACGTCATTAAGCAAACCAAAACGCATTTCACCTTTCCAGCCAACTCGTTCAGGAACGCGTGCAAACAGGGGAATTAAAGCTGATTTCGCGGAGTTAGGTAATACGTACGCTTTATCGTACTGTACTTCCCTCAACGATTTGCCGATCTTATAACGAGATTTCAGATCAAATTGCCCATGCCCTAGTGGCATTTCAAGAGCTTGATTGACTTGTGGCATTCTTTCCAAAATAGGCTTACACCATGCTGGCGCTAAAACATCAATTTTTGCGTCAGGGTACTGCGTCTGCAACTCAATATATAAGCCTTGAGACATTACCATGTCTCCAACCCATGATGGGCCAATAATCAGAATTTTCATTTGTCTTGCTCGTTAATAGCGTGTTCGTGAGTAGCTTGACCAGATAGTCTAAAATATTCTTGAAGTGTTTTAATGCAAACCAATTTTTCTAGTTGTTCATCTTGGAAAGGAGCAAGGTATTCATGCGCATTTTTGATCATCTGTTCAGACTCTTTAGGGTTGTCTAAATAGTATTTAATTTTTTGCTCAAAATCCGACCAGTCATCCTTCACCTCTACATAATGTATGCCTGGCTGCAGAGTGCCTTCCATAAACCACGTTTCAAATTTCATTTTTGGAGTAACGACAAGTGAGTTTGAAGACATTGCCCATTTCAAGTTTGATGCAACATCGTTCCCTTCAAGACAAATAATGAATTTGTATTGAAGCTGCTCTTCTACTGTCATAAATGGCTGTTGCCACTCTGGGTGTTGCTCTGAAGTATTCGATTGACCTGCATTCATCAGTGGATGACCATACAGAGTTTCCATAAAACGAATTCTATGTGGTTGAGTCACAGCACCACGAAACACGGCCATATTTTTTTTATCAGAAAAACTTAAGCTATCATCCACGAATCGGAAATGACGACGCTTATCTAATTTAAATAGTACAGAGTTACTATTGTTCCCATCAATCGGACGAGCTTTAAATAAAGTTGGAACTGGCTCTATATGCGTTTCATCACCAAAGTAGTAACTGAAACGAAAGTACTTTGGAAAATAATGAAGAAACTCTTTAAGATCAAAGAAATAAGATGTATAACCTTTTCGAGAATAATTACTAATCTCGCAGCTTAAACTAGCCTTATCAAAGTCGCCGAGCCCTTTTACGTAATAATTTACTCTGCTTTTTATATAGTCAGCTTGATCGGAATATGACTTTTCCAGCTTTTCAAACTGTTTTGAAAAATACAAACGAGGTGCGATAGAGAGCAAGGCATGTTTTAGATAATAAAATATCTTCATAGTTTCTCTTTATATTTTATTTTTGCGTAATGTACTAATGTTCCGGTGACAATCATATATACAACGAGGGTATCACCATTTCTAAAAGGTGAATCGGTTATACTGGCTACAGCGTAGTGGATAGAAGGTAAACTAAACAACCAAAATAAATCGGGATATTTTCTCAGCCCTAAATAGACTGGATAGAAAATAAAGAACAAAAAGATACTTAAGCCAAGAATTCCAGAGCGCGCTAATTTATCAATATAATTATTATGTAAATGTGCTTGTGAGATAAAATAATATCCAGTAGGGGTATAACCCGTTAGGTTTTCTTCTGCATACTCACGAGTAAACTCTCCATGACCTAACATAGGACTACTTGCAAAGAGCTCCAAGCCAGCTTGATACATCTGTAATCTCAAACCTATAGATGAATCGAGATCACCTCGTTCAATTCGGCTAACTTCCCCCCATGTCTGGTCGTAACGATCGACAAGAGCCTCTTTAGAGAAGAAAACGGCACCAAAACACAAAATTAACGATAAGACTATAACTTTTATATTAATTCTATTTTTGTACAGTAAGGTTAAGCCAATTAAGATGTATAGAATCACAATCCCTAAAATAGCACCTCTCGATTGTGTCAAGAGCAAAGAAAACCCAGAGATAATCGCACTTAAAATTAATAGCCAGGTAATTTTATTTTTAAACCTTGTCAATAGTGCCCCTATTGAAAGCATAGAGACTAACCCTTGGTGTGTTGCTAGTGGAATAGGGTTCGTTGGCCAAAACATTCTATTCGTCGGATCAATAAAAAAGTACCAACATGACAAAGTAAAGCAGGCCAAAGCAGCACCAAAAAGTAGATATTGAGCTAGCTTTACATTGAGAAGTGGCTTTTGAGGGAGTAAGCACAATAATACAGTAGTAACAAGTAAGCCTCTTAATTCTTGAGAACTAGCACCATAAGTAACATAACTTATTGCGGTAAACATCCCAGCAAATAGAATGCCCCATAGCCAAACATTATTCTTAAAATTGGACTTAATCTGAAACAAGCCATAACTAAACATATGAATAATAGCGGCAATCAAAACCAGAGCAACCAAAGGTTTGTTGCCCTGAGGCATCCAAATAATGCCAATGGCTAACCATAGGTAAGGAACTATCAACAAAGCTCTAGATATAGACTCTGCTTTTAGAAATGAAGACGACATAATTCAAACTATAAATTAAAAGAGTATCAGTAATTTTATCAGATAAAGTGCCCTAGACACAGCTTCAAGTGATATCAACTTCTGTATTGAGAGCTACACATCTATACCTGACAGCTAGAGCAATAAAACGTGTTTCTTTGCCCGATTTTAAGTTCCTGAATCAGCTCTTCACAGTTAGGACACTGTTCACCAGCCTTACCATAAACCTGTAGCTCTTGAGCAAAATATCCCGGTTTTCCATCCGCTTGGGCAAAGTCTTTTAGCGTTGTTCCACCCTGTCTGATAGCCGTCGTGAGTACTTGCTTGATCTCTTTGGTTAACAAGAGCCACTCTTGTTTTGTAACCTTACTTGCAGAGCGCAAAGGATTAATACGTGAAGAAAACAGAGCTTCATTGGCGTAGATATTACCCACACCGACCACTACTTTGTTGTCCATAATGAACTGTTTGACGGCAACCTTACGCTTGGCGGCTTTTTCAGCAATATAGTCAGCGTTGAAGTCATCGGTTAGTGGTTCAGGGCCAGAACCGAGTAACACAGTATGTATCTCATCAGGCGCCGACCATAACCACGCACCAAAGCGACGCGGATCGTTGTAACGCAATATCTTGCCATTGGTGAGCTTGAGATCCACGTGATCATGTTTTGCTGGCGGGAAATCGGCATCCAACACGCGCAGTGAGCCAGACATCCCAAGGTGAACAATGGCTGTTCCGGTATCAGTTTCTATCAATAGGTACTTAGCTCGACGTGAGATAGAGCGAATCACCTGCCCTTCCAACCGCTTAAGTTCTTGAGGAATATCCCAGCGCAGCTTGGGGGTACGAAAGGTAAGCGTTTTAATCGTCTCGCCAACTAAATGAGGCGAGATCCCCATGCGGCTTACTTCAACTTCGGGTAATTCAGGCATAGTTAATCGTCCGATAGAGATGGTTCGTCTGATATAGATAGCTTGTCTGATTTAAATGACTGGTATGATTTAAAGGACTGGTCTGAGCCAAAGCTTGGAAACAAGTAACTCTCTTCAATAGACACCGCCAGCCACTGATCATTCCAGTTTTTTAGCAACCAAAACTCAGCAAGTTGATAATAGGTAATACGCTGTGGCTCTTCCTGGTCTTGATACCACACTTCAATGGTGTGCGGCGTATTAAGCTGGGGAGTAAGGTCGGTATAGGTTTGTGAATCTACTTCCGTGCCTACTAGCTGTTGCCAGCGTTGCGATAGCTCTTGGGCACTCACACTTTGCTCTGAGGCAGACTCTTTCATTTGATAAACCCAACGGCCGTCTTCTTGTACTACCGACCATTTAGCAAAATGTAAGGCTTGAAGCTCTGCTGCTGGGTTTAAAAGATAAGGATAAGGGTTATTTGCCTGAAGTTCAGGCTCAGGTTCGATAAGGTACGTTTTGATCAATGTTGGAAGGTTTAGCACCCCAATAAAAGCGATCACGCTTAACATGAGTATGTTGTTCCATCGACGTCCACGATATCTCATCTGATTCTGCTCATCTAACCTATTGAGTGTTCAGTATATCGTGAAAATGGCGACACATTCTATCCTGAGTAATTTTCTATCACATAAGCTCATCGGCAAGTGTAACGTCTGTACGGTAGGTGCCAAATTGAGCCAATAATGCTTACCCTTATCAAAAACACTGGGGCTTCTCAAATTTTGGGCATAAAAAAACCCAGCTATAAGCTGGGTTTTTAATTTATTCTTCTATAAAAGAAGAGACAAAGGGGCTATCAATTACTTGATTTTAGCTTCTTTGTACATAACGTGCTGGCGAACTACTGGATCAAACTTTTTGATCTCAAATTTGCCTGGCATGTTACGCTTGTTCTTGTCAGTTGTGTAGAAGTGACCAGTTCCAGCAGAAGATACTAGACGGATTTTCTCACGAATGCCTTTAGCCATTGCTTAATTCCTCTTAAACGTTTTCGCCACGTGCACGGATATCAACAAGAACAGCATCGATGCCTTTCTTATCAATAATACGCATGCCTTTAGCAGTTAGACGTAGTTTAACAAAACGTTTTTCGCTCTCTACCCAGAAACGGTGAGTTTGTAGGTTCGGCAGAAAACGACGCTTGGTAGCATTGCGTGCGTGTGAACGGTTGTTACCCGTTACTGGACGCTTACCAGTTACTTGACATACTCGGGACATGAATGTCTCTCCAAATCGTTTCAGCTCGATATCAACCTTGGTGGCCGAACCTCTCTATCAATTCTGAAAATAGAGGTAAAAACCATAATGGAAAATCCATTCAAGGCTATCAAAGGTCGCGTATTATACTAACTTGACATGCATTGCTCAAGACCCGAACAGATCCTTTTTAAGGATTTCGTGATCTTTTTTTGAACAGGGCAGCTATTTGAGTAATCAGAGCTGATTTAAGGTTCTAAAATGTGGGCGGAATGATAGCAGATTTAACGCAACTAACAACCTAAAATGTGATTCAAATCCATCCGCGCTCTGCAAAAGAGATAACTTCGCCATCTCCAACGACAAAATGGTCGAGAATTCGGATGTCCACTAGTGCCAATGCGTCGGTTAATCTGCGTGTAATTCGCCTATCTGCTTGGCTTGGCTCTGCGACACCGGAAGGATGGTTGTGCGCTAGGATTAAAGCGGCAGCATTATGATGAAGTGCCCGTTTAACCACTTCTCTCGGGTAAACAGATGCTGCATCGATGGTTCCTTCAAACATCACTTCATCCTTTATGACTCTGTTTTGGTTATCTAGGAACAATATGTAGAAGGCTTCTCGCTGGCGATCACGCAATATACTCGAAAGATACAACTTGGTGTGACTTGGGCTAGTTAGTGCATCCCCTCGAGATAAAGTCTCGGCCAAATAACGTTGCGTCATCTCCAAAACAGCCTGCAACTGGACATATTTCGCCTGCCCCATCCCTTTATGGGCACAAAACTCAGCCTCCGTTGCAGAAAAAAGATGGCGAAGCGAACCAAAATCTTTGATCAACTTGTCTGATAGCTCTAAAACATTCATTCCTTGTGTGCCCGTTCGAAGAAATATAGCTAACAACTCCGCATCACTTAAGGAGTCGGGGCCTCTACTCAGTAACTTTTCTCTTGGCATCGACTCAACAGGCATTTTACTTATAGGCATATAAAGGCTATCTAGGGTGATGAATACGATCCATCAGCCTAATCCGTTTGTCTACGGAGAGCTTCCACAGCGTTATAAAGAAGACTAATGCCTAGCAAAACCGTGTAATTGATAAGTTTGATAACATCAACTTGATGAGTGTCAAACCTGTTCCAATTCTGCTTCTAGGCACTAATCCTTTGTTCTGATATCGTTAGTCTCAGAGAAATTAAGGAACAGAATCATGCAAACATTGGTTAATCAACTGGATAACGCTGACCAACAAGGCCTAGCTGGAAAAAAAATCCTACTTGGCATTAGTGGTGGTATCGCAGCTTATAAATGTGCCGAACTGACTCGACGCTTAATCGAACGTGGTGCGCAGGTACAAGTCGTCATGACTAATGCGGCTAAGGAGTTCATTACTCCTCTCACCATGCAAGCTGTCTCTGGAAGGCCAGTGTCTGATAGTTTGCTTGATCCTGCTGCTGAAGCTTCCATGGGGCACATCGAACTGGCGAAATGGGCTGACCTAGTCTTATTAGCACCCGCAACCGCAGACCTTATTGCGCGTATGACCGCAGGCATGGGTAACGACCTACTGACCACTTTGGTTTTAGCAACCGATGCGCCAGTTGCGGTATCCCCAGCAATGAACCAACAAATGTACAGCCACCCTGCAACTCAAGAGAACATCGCAACGCTAAAACGTCGTGGATGTGAAATCTGGGGTCCGGCAGCTGGTGAACAGGCCTGTGGCGATGTTGGTATGGGGCGTATGTTAGAGCCAATGCAACTGGTCCATCGTTGTGAAGACTTCTTCCAACCTAAACCTCTGACTGGCCGTTCGGTGTTAATTACTGCGGGTCCAACTCGCGAAGCGATCGACCCAGTTCGTTACATTACCAATCATAGCTCGGGCAAGATGGGCTATGCACTGGCTGAAGCGGCCGCGAAACAAGGTGCTACGGTAACTCTAATTAGTGGCCCTGTATCACTCGCGACACCAAATCAGGTTAATCGCATTGATGTAGACAGCGCACAACAGATGTTTGATGCCGTGAATGCCAATGCTGCTCAGCATGATATTTTCATCAGCTGCGCTGCGGTTGCTGATTACCGCCCAGAGACCATTGCAGACCAGAAGCTTAAAAAAGTCGATGGTAAAGATGACATGACCATTCAAATGGTTAAGAACCCAGACATTGTGGCTTCCGTTGCCTCAATGATCGAAGATCGTCCATTTACTGTCGGCTTCGCAGCAGAAACTCAAGATGTCGAGAAGTATGCGCGCGGAAAATTGGAAAGAAAGAACCTCGATATGATTTGCGCTAACGATGTCTCTGTCGAAGGCCAAGGCTTTAATAGTAGTAGTAATGAGTTGCACCTTTATTGGAAAGGTGGCGATAAATCTCTACCTCTAGACAGCAAAGACTCTCTTGGTTTCCAGATCCTTAATCAGATCCAACAGCTTATTGACGTATAAACGCACAATTTTACCCTGACAATACGCTGACACCTCTCGATTCTGTTGACCTAGGTCTTACAAAACTAGGAACAGAATTGAATGGTGTTTATAATCCTTCTTCACTCAATCCTCATCTTTAGGAAAGGAAGTAAATAGATGGCCGGTACTCGAAAATCAAACCGTCGTGAAGAAATCCTGCAAGCTCTAGCACAAATGTTGGAATCGACCGAAGGTGCTTCTCGTATCACAACGGTAAAGTTGGCCAAGCAAGTTGGTGTTTCTGAAGCTGCGTTATACCGCCACTTCCCAAGCAAAGCTCGCATGTTTGAAGGCTTGATCGAGTTCATTGAAGAAGCGTTGATGTCTCGAATCAACCGTATTCTAGATGAAGAGAAAGACACACTAGAGCGCATACGCCTAGTGCTACAACTTATCTTGGTTTTCTCAGAACGTAACCCAGGCCTGACTCGAATTTTATCTGGTCATGCTCTAATGTTTGAAAATGAACGCCTACGCGATCGCATCAATCAGCTTTTCGAACGTATTGAGACGCAACTTCGTCAAATTCTACGAGAAAGAAAGCTTCGCGAAGGGAAGTCATTCCCGGTTGATGAAAAAATCTTAGCGGCTCAATTGTTAGGTCAGGTTGAAGGAAGTTTAAATCGATTTGTTCGCTCGGACTTCAAATATCAACCGACAGCGAACTTTGAAGAGTATTGGGCACTTCTGAGTGCACAAATCGAATAGTAATCAGCATTAAGCCAAATATATGAACAAAACCACATATGATAAGCCTGAATTTTCACTCTTACTGCTTCACCCTAAATACTGGCCCGTATGGCTAGGCTTTGGGTTGTTGGCTCTAATTGTTAACCTGCTACCTTACCGTGTGTTGCTCTCCTTAGGGCAGCGACTTGGCTTACTAGGCGTGCGTTTTGGTAAAAAGCGGGTTGATATTGCAACTCGTAATATGGAGCTAGCCTTTCCTGAAAAGCCCATAGAAGAAATAAATCAATTAGTTAAAGAAAACTTCAAAAATACTGGATTAGCGTTGATTGAAACCGGCATTACTTGGTTTTGGCCTACGTGGCGATTTAAAATGTTGCTGGTTGATAAAGATACTGCAGTAATGAGATCGCATAGCAAAAACGGTAAAGGCGTTCTACTTTGTTGTGTGCACGCTCTCAACCTTGAAATTACCGCTCGCGCTTTTGCCGTACTCGGGCAGCATGGATATGGCGTGTATCGCCCACACAACAACGCTGTATATAACCTTATTCAGTTTTGGGGCCGAACCCACAATGGTAATCTGACTATTGATCGTAAAGATGTGAAAAAGATGATACGCGTTCTGCGTAACGGAGATCGCCTATTCTATCTCCCTGATCATGACTACGGTCGCAATAAATCTGTATTCGTGCCTTTCTTTGCAGTAGAGGATGCAAGTACCACCACAGGAACCAGCATTTTGGCTTACACCAGCCGATGCGCGATCGTTATTGGGTCTGGCTTTAGAAATGCCGACGGAAAATATGAAATCATGGCCGACGAATCAATCGAAGATAACTATCCGCAGAAAGATGAAAAAGCGGCAGCAGCGTATATGAACCGCTATCTTGAGAAGATTATCTTAAGAGCCCCAGAGCAATGGATGTGGCTACACAAACGCTTCAAAACCATGGAAGACCCAGAAATGGAGCGCGGTATTCGTTATAAATAGATAAGAAAGCAGCTCATCTCAATAGAAAAGTAAAAGGCCCGAAAGAGTTATCTCTCGGGCCTTTTTCTTTTTTAAGCTCTAAACCTAAGGCACTAAACCATTAGGTTCAACTTCTTCAGTTTACGAATTAGATTCCGTATTGAGCTCGGTACGCTTTTACTGACTCAAGATGTGCTGCGTCTGTGCCTTTCTCTTCAAGAAAAGTCACTAAGTCAGTCAGGCTAACGATTGAGATAATTGCACAACCGAAGTCACGCTCTACTTCCTGAATCGCAGACAACTCGCCTTTGCCCTTCTCTTGACGGTCGATAGCAACAAGCACACCCGCTAAGTCAGCGCCGTTTGCTTGGATGATTTCCATCGACTCACGAATCGCAGTACCTGCAGTGATCACGTCATCCACTAACATGATGCGACCTTCAAGTTCGCTACCGACTAGGTTGCCACCTTCACCGTGGTTCTTTGCTTCTTTACGGTTGAAGCAGTAAGGCGTGTCCACATCGTGGTGATCAGCAAGTGCAACCGCTGTTGTTGTTGCGATTGGGATACCTTTGTATGCAGGGCCAAATAGTACATCGAACTCAATACCTGAATCAGCCAATGCTGCTGCGTAGAAGCGACCTAAGCGTGCTAGGTCACGACCTGTATTAAACAATCCAGCATTGAAGAAGTAAGGGCTCTTACGGCCAGACTTTAAAGTAAACTCACCAAACTTAAGTACTTCTTTCTCTAGTGCAAATTCAATAAATTCACGTTGATATGCTTTCATGTTCTTCCTCTACGTTTATTCAATAAAACTTAACTTACGCTCTGCACTACCCTTTCGGGTTTTACAGACAAAAAAATAGCTCCTGTGAAAGGAGCTATCTAAAAACTATTCTGCTAACGCCGACTTCTGCGCTTCAACAATATCGGCAATGCCCTTATTCGCCAGGGCTAAAAGCTGCATCAGCTCTTCGTGGCTGAACGGTTCGCCTTCTGCGGTGCCTTGAATCTCAATCATCTTACCGTCTTCCGTCATTACAACGTTCATATCGGTATCGGCTGCTGAGTCTTCAACGTACTCAAGGTCACACAGTGCTTGTGCACCAACGATGCCCACTGAAACTGCCGCTACGTGGCCTTTCATTGGGTTCTTTTTCAATTTACCGCTTGCTAGTAAGCTGTTGATAGCATCAGCCATTGCAACGCTTGCACCTGAAATAGAAGCAGTACGAGTACCGCCGTCAGCTTGGATAACATCACAATCGACAGTGATCATGATTTCACCCATTACTTTTAAATCAACAACAGCACGTAGGCTACGCGCGATCAGACGTTGGATTTCCATCGTACGACCACCTTGCTTACCGCTCGCCGCTTCACGACGGTTACGAGTGTGCGTCGCACGTGGAAGCATGCCGTATTCAGCCGTTACCCAACCCTTTCCTTGGCCTTTCAACCAACGCGGTACGTTTTCTTCTACCGTCGCATTACATAGAACTTTAGTGTTGCCGAACTCAACTAATACAGAACCTTCAGCATAAGCAGTGTAGTTACGAGTAATTTTAATTGGACGAATTTGATCTACAGCGCGGTCATTTGGACGCATTGGTATCTACCTTATTAACAGTCTGAAGTGATTTACTATCGAAAGAGTGCATCACCTAAGAAAGGGGTGAGACAGTTTTGATTGGGGCAAGATTATATAGCAGTTTATCTTTCAAATCTATTTACCATTCAAAGTGGCCTACTACTTAAGGCGACTTACGACTCAAAGATACTTACCGTGAAGGCTATTTATAACGGAAAATCGACAAGCTTCGGGAGCACACCATATCGTGATACTATGCGTGCGCGTTATTTTCAGAATGATAAAAGACAGGAAAATTCGATGATTTATAGTATGACCGCGTACGCGCGCAAAGAAGTAAAAGGCGATTGGGGTACAGCAGTATGGGAAATCCGTAGTGTAAACCAACGCTACCTAGAAACTTACTTCCGTATGCCTGAACAGTTCCGTGGTTTAGAGCCAATCCTACGCGAGCGTTTCCGTAAGCGTCTAGCTCGCGGCAAGGTTGAATGCAACCTACGTTTTGAAGCAAACCCAGCAGCGAAAGGCGAGCTAAGCATTAACGAAGGTTTGGCTCAGCAAGTAATCAATGCTGCTAACCAAGTAATGACGATGACAGGTGAAGACAGCCGTTTGAACCCATTCCAAATCATGAACTGGCCTGGCGTAATGGAAACGCCAGAGCAAGACATGGATGCCATCAACAAAGATCTACTTGAAGCATTCAACGATGCAATCGCAGAGTTCATTGACGCTCGTGCTCGTGAAGGCGAAAACATGAAAGCGCTCATCGTTCAGCGTCTAGATGCAATCACTGAAGAAGTCGTTAAAGTTCGTGCACGCATGCCTGAGATCCTAGAATGGCAACGTGAGCGTCTTCTTACCAAATTTGAAGATGCGAAGATTGAACTTGAAGGTTCTCGCGTTGAGCAAGAGCTTATCCTACTGGCTCAGAAGTCAGACGTAGCAGAAGAACTAGACCGCCTAGACTCTCACGTGAAAGAAGCGAATGTAGTATTGAAGAAAGGTGGCGCTTGTGGCCGTAAACTTGACTTCATGATGCAAGAGTTCAACCGTGAATCAAACACGCTAGCATCTAAGTCTATCAGCACAGACATCACAGCATCGGGCGTTGAGCTTAAAGTTCTTATCGAACAGATGCGTGAGCAGATCCAGAACATTGAATAACAGTTCGTCAGTAACACACTGTGGGTAGCCACTAGCTGAATCAGTGTTGATTAGATCAAGATAAGCTCCTAGTTTTAGGGGCTTTTTTTTTATGGATACAATAATGACAATCAGGATGACTAAGTGAGCAGATTATTACGCCGGAGATGTACTTAGCACAAAAAATAGATACAGCGATAGATAGAACTGAGCAGGTGTACAAAAGGATTTTTAATATTAAGAGGAGGTGTTGCAAGTGGAGAAGAATGTTACGGTAAAACTGAGGGTAAAACTGAGGGTAAAACTGAGGGTAAAACTGATTTGAGAGAGAAAGTGACGCAAGTTGCTATTGCAACCTGCGCCGACTTAAAATCTTATAGAGCTACAACGTTTGCAGCTTGAAGACCTTTTTGGCCTTGCTCTACTTCGAAAGACACTTGTTGGCCTTCTTTAAGAGTCTTGAAACCTTCAGAAGCGATTGCACGGAAGTGTACGAATACGTCAGCGCCGCCGTTGTCTTGAGTTAGGAAACCGAAGCCTTTCTCTTCGTTAAACCATTTTACTACGCCGTTTGTTTTGTTAGACATGATGTGTCCCTTATATAAAAATAAAAAATTAATCGCCAAAAGTGCGATGCGCTGAAAGCTTGAATTATTTAATGTATCTATGAAGCCAAGGGAAACACTGAGAATAACAATGAAGCAATACTAAGGGTTTTACTTTACAACTGGATGTTTCATTTAATAACCCTGAAAACAGAGCAAGCACATTCTTGGTGATCCTGACCAGGTTGTAAAGCGTTATTTGAATAAAATGACTATTTTTTGTTCAATTAACTTCTATTCAGCCCCACAACATCACTGAACTTCATTTACAAAGCTATGATCTGAAGAAATTTACTCTTCCGCGGTTTGGTTCGGACAACACACACGGCCAGTAATAATGTTCTACTAGAATCAAGAGTACGACAAAAGCAAAAACAAACGCCGCAACAGCACTCTCCACGTAACTAAACTACCAGTATCTTCACACCAAGTTCTCGTAAAGCATCAAGCACCTTAGGGTCAGCGCCGTCATCTGTAATCAATGTGTCAATCTGAGAAGCGGTAGCGAGTAACTTCCCACCATGCTTACCTACTTTGCTGCTATCTATCAGAGCCACAATACGATCACCATACTCCAGCAGCTTTTTCTCTGCCATATAGACCAATAGATCAGAGGTATGCACACCAGCTGTCGTAACACCCGTACCCGTAAAGAAGACAAAACGACTTTTATGGTCATCTGCTGCTTCTTCATCTGGAGAAATAGTGATCTGACGTTCGGGTAGATATTGGCCACCAAGTATGATGATACTTTGATGATCTTGACTAATCAGCTGATAAGCCAATGGCATAAAATTCGTCACAACTTGCACATCACGATGCGCTAAATGCTCTCCCATCAAAAAAGTCGTATTGCTACCACTCACAATAATACTGTCGTGTTCTTCACACATATCTGCCGCAGCTTTAGCAATTCGCTTTTTCGCTACATAGCTTTCTATATCTGTTTCGCAGGGGATAAAGCTGCTTGGTGCATGAGTTGCGGCTAGGGACGAGTCAAAATTGATTACCTCTGCCCCATTACGGATTTTTTTCAGCCTCCCTTCTTCCGCCAACTTTGTAATGTCCCGACGAGCTGTAGATAAAGAGATATCTAACATCTTCACATAGTCATTTGTCGTTATAAACGTATGACTCGTTAGATGATCTAACAAGCTTCTATGACGCTGAGCTTCATTCATTGTTCATACCATTAAGTTCTTTTGAATTATTTTGACGCATTATGAACTTTTGAGCAATTAGATTCTCAAAATGAACTCTTTTGAATTAACCTGACTCAAAATATGTGATCAAAACCATTACTTTGTTCATAATAAATCAAAAATGACTTTACGTGACCGCATTTGACCACTTATAGTCAATTTGCGTCATGAGAAGTCACTGGAGAGTAAAATGAAATACCAAGCAGTAATGATTGATTTAGATGGAACACTGTTAAGTGATGCTGAGCAGATCTGCGTGACTAACAAACAAGCGATTTGTCTTGCCGTTAATAATGGATATCAGGTGAGCTTGGCGAGTGGTAGACCGCACCAGCTGATGATGCCATATGTTGACCAGCTTCAATTATCGCTACCAATCATCTGCTGCAATGGTGCCTATATTTATGACCCTAAAACACAACGTGTTCAACATCAGCACACAATTAGTCATGAATCACTAACGGGTCTGTTGAGCTTACTGAATGATGGACATTTCGCCTTCACCATCTATTCAAGTAAGGGCATCTTTGCTCAAAAAGAATCAACTCATACAAAGGGTTTAGAAAAAAAGGCTGAGGTTATTAATGCCGCAATGGAGCTGCAGATTATCCCAACGCTGACCGAACTCATCGCTCGCAGTGGCGATGTCTACAAAGTATTAGTGTCTAGCCAAGACAAAGAATCTCTAAACCAGTTACGAGATTCCTTAAGAATGCACTTCCAAGCTGACTTATCAACACCGAATAAATTGGACATTACGTCTAAAGCAGCCACCAAAGGCCACGCTCTTCAGCAGTGGCTAAATGACCAAAGAATTTCATCTCATAACACCATTGCTTTTGGGGATGGGGACAACGATGCCTCTATGTTCCGACTTGTCGGAGAACCTGTCGCAATGGCTAATGCCAGCCCTGCTTTAAAAGGCATGGCTAATCTAATTGTTACCAATAACAACGGCTGTGGAATTGGCCAGTACCTTCGCTTGATAGTGCAAGAAGGCCAACACACATGCCAAAACACTTTTAGTTACTAAGGATAAATCATGAAAAAAGTAAAAATTGCCGCAGGATTAGCACACGTAGATTACGGCCACATTGCAGACGTAGTGAAAGAAGTATCTGATGCTGGTGCCGATTACATCCACTGTGATGCAGCAGATATGCATGACCTGAAAAACCTGCAATTGATGGGGGGGCATCAAATTGTTGAAGGCATTCGTCCTTACACTGAAAAGCCAATTGAAGTTCACGCTTACTTCAAAGATTGCGACAAATTATTTATCGATAAAATCGCAGCTGCTGGTGCAGACATGCTGATTCTACCAGCTGAGCATTTTATCGGTGCTCCTCTGTGTTACATCATTAAGTACTGTCAAAACCACGGTATGAAATTTGGTTTAACCGTTGGTGCATTAACGCCAGTGTCATTTGTTAAAGAATCTATCTACTACCTAGACCGTTTACACATTGTTATTCACGGCATTACTGATGGCGATGATGAATGGTTATGGCGCAAATCTGCGATTGCAATGATCCGCGAAGCACGTGAACTCATCAACGAACGCAACCCTAACTGTGAGCTATGTGTAGATGGCGGTATCCGTAACCACAACATCGAAGAACTGCTTAATGAAGATATTGATGTGATGGTTGCATCGACAAATATCTTTGGCCACAAAGACGGCATCACAGCAGGCGTTCGTGACTTCCGCGCAGCAATCGACCAACTGGAAGATAAAGCAGCGGCAGACACAAAAGAAGTCGAAACCGTTTAAGTAATTGCCTAGCGCAGTTTCTATCGAATCGATGCGCCACAGCAATCTAGAAATAACGGTGCTAAACCTACCCCCCTCTATGCTCGGGTTTGGCACCACTACCAAGGATTAAACCATGACACAGTTTCAACACTATCAACCGACCAAGCTAACCTTTGGTGCGGGTGAGATTCAGAAAATAGGTCAACTTATCGCTCAATATGGCACACGTTGCCTAGTAGTATCCGAACCTATTTTTGATGCAGTAAAGCCAGCCTATGACCGTATTTTTACTTTGCTTTCAGAGCAAGGAATTGAAGTGACTCATTTTGATGGTGTCGTACCGAATCCGCCTACAACCGTCGTTGAACTTGGCCGCCAAGTGGCCATCGGAAATAACTGTGATGTGGTTTTGGCCATTGGTGGTGGTTCATCGATTGATACAGCAAAAATCATTTCGGCAACGATCAATACAGAGTCTCTAGATTGGGCTCATTGGTTTGCCACTTATGATTCACCGTTTGGGGACGTCAACCCACTACCCGCGAAAGTCGTACCTTTAATCGCAGTACCTACAACATCGGGAACTGGCTCTCAAGTGACGCAAGCGGCAGTGATTACCGACCTTGAGCAACATGCAAAGCTAACACTGTTTCACCCTGAATTTTTCCCTTGTGAAGCGTTAATCGATCCAGAGCTCATGCTGACACTGCCTCCACGTATGACAGCTATGACAGGGTTTGATGCTTTTTCACATGCGTTTGAATCATTTACGGGTACTCGACCATCTCCATTTGTTGATGGTATGGCGTTAGAAGCAATGAAGCTTGTCATTGATCACCTACCGAGTGTTGTCGACAACGGCGCAGATTTACATGGCCGTTGCCAACTCGCGAAAGCAGACACACTTGGCGGGATCTCGCTAGCTAATGGCGGTGCGGGGGCACCACACCCTTTAGGCGAAATCTTAGGTAGTAGCAAAACAAACCTACCACATGGGTTAACACTCGCAGTGGTTTATCCAGCTTATGTACAACTTCAATGGCGCAAGCAACCAGAGAGATTTGCTCAAGTGGCTGAATTATTTGGTGCTGTGGGAAGTACCGAAGAAAAAGCTCAATCATTAGCGGCTGCTCTTGTGAAATTCCTTGAACGTATCGGTCTTGAATCGAACTTAACTCAAGTAGGTGTCACCAAAGAAGATGTTCAAAAGTTGGAGCCGGCTTTTTGCTTTGATCTACCACTAACCAGTGGTGAAGAAATGAAAAAAGTATTGCAGGCCAGTTTGGTTGAATAAGCGACAGTCACGAATTCACGTTTGTCATAATTAAAGAAAATGGAGATTGAAACATGGAATGCAAGAACAACACTTTAGGTCATACAGCTTTGAAATTGGAAAGAGAGGAATTCATTGCCAGTAACCTAAAAGCGTTGGTCTTTGACTTCGATGGCCTTCTCGTCGATACCGAAACCTGTATGTTCAAAGCCTGGGAAGCTTTGTTAAAACCATACGGAGTTGAAGTTTCGCCACTCCAGGTTGCTGGCCTAGTTGGGAGCTCAGCGCCAGCAACCTACCTTTATCAACTATTCAACAAAGCGTCGAATCAAAAGCTGTCCGATTCACAAATTCGCGATCGAGTGATCGCTCATGCCTACCAATTAATTGCTTCAATAACAGAACGAGAAGGTGTCCGTCAGTATCTAGACTTTGCTAAATCACACTCATTGAGCATTGCACTGGCCACCAGCTCAGAGGCTGATCATTACATGCCAATTCTGAATCGTTTGAACCTTACACACTATTTCGACTGCTTTATCGGAGCAGAAGACATTGTCTCGGATAGACGGAAACCACATCCCGATGTGTATTTAGCGGCATTAGCACAACTCGGTGTATCTGCCCATCAAGCCATCGCTTTCGAAGATTCCCCTCCTGGAATTATGGCGGCTCGATCGGCAGGAATACCAACAGTTGCAGTCACCAATTTGCTCACTCATCACCTCGATGTCTCGCTAGCCAACGTGGTGCTGAGTTCGATGAATGATCA
Source organism: Vibrio sp. FF145 (assembly GCF_041439075.1). NCBI lineage: Bacteria > Pseudomonadati > Pseudomonadota > Gammaproteobacteria > Vibrionales > Vibrionaceae > Vibrio > Vibrio sp. FF145. Next base: position 102,127 of record NZ_JBGONH010000006.1, on the reverse strand, counting down.
AACGCTACTGCAATTGATAAACCAACTTACCGAGAATGAACAATGAATAAATTAGAACAACTGAAAAAGCACACCACTGTCGTTGCCGACACAGGTGATATTGATGCTATTGCAGCATTTCAACCTGAAGACGCCACAACTAACCCATCTCTAGTACTAAAAGCCGCAGAAATGCCGCAATACGATCACTTAATCGCCGATGCGATCACTTGGGCAAAAGCACAAAGCAACGACAAATCACAACAGTTGATCGACGCTGGAGACAAACTGGCGGTCAACATTGGTTTAGAAATTCTGAAAACGGTACCGGGGCGCATCTCAACAGAAGTCGACGCTCGTATGTCATTCGACAGAGTCGCAAGCTTGGCAAAAGCTCGTAAGCTTATCGGCATGTATAACGAAGCTGGCATCAGTAACGACCGAATCCTAATTAAGTTAGCGTCAACTTGGGAAGGCATTCGAGCAGCTCAAGAGCTAGAGAAAGAAGGCATCAATTGCAACCTAACGCTGCTGTTCAACTTTGCACAAGCCAAAGCCTGTGCAGAAGCTGGTGTATTCTTAATCTCACCTTTTGTCGGTCGTATCCTAGATTGGTACAAAACCAATACCGATAAAAAAGAGTACCTTCCTCATGAAGATCCTGGTGTCGTTTCAGTCTCTGAAATTTACAACTACTACAAAGATCATGGCTACAACACGGTTGTGATGGGCGCGAGCTTCCGCAATGCCGATGAAGTCCTAGCATTAGCGGGCTGTGACCGTTTGACCATAGGCCCTGCAATTTTAGACCAACTTGCAGCACAAGAAGGCTCTGTTGAGCGCCTACTCTTTGCCGACCGTGACACCATCAAAGAGACACCAACAGCCATGACTGAAGCACAGTTCCGCTGGGAGATGAACCAAGACCCGATGGCAACAGAAAAGCTCGCCGAAGGCATCCGTAACTTTGCCGTCGATCAAGGCAAGTTAGAAACCATGATCGAAGCACGCCTGTAGGAGAAGATGATGATTACACGAACTAAATTAGCCGACGCTATTCGCGTTCTAAGCATGGACGCAGTACAAAAAGCAGGCTCGGGCCACCCCGGAGCACCGATGGGCATGGCCGATATCGCTGAAGTTCTATGGCGTGATTTTCTAAAACACAATCCGAGCAACCCTAACTGGGCCGACCGCGACCGTTTTATCTTGTCGAATGGCCATGGCTCAATGCTTATCTATAGCTTGTTACACCTATCTGGTTACGAGCTATCAATGGATGACATCAAATCTTTTCGTCAATTACACAGTAAAACCGCAGGTCACCCTGAATACGGTTACGCTCCAGGTATTGAAACCACTACCGGCCCATTAGGACAAGGCATCACCAACGGTGTCGGCATGGCTTTGGCTGAAAAAGTGCTGGCTGAACAGTTCAACCGTGAAGGCCACGACATTGTTGATCACCGCACCTACGTGTTCATGGGCGACGGCTGCATGATGGAAGGTATTTCTCATGAAGCATGTTCACTTGCCGGTACGCTTGGACTAGGGAAACTGGTCGCTTTTTGGGATGACAATGGCATTTCGATTGATGGCGAAGTCGACGGCTGGTTCTCTGATGACACACCAAAACGTTTTGAAGCCTACGGTTGGCATGTTATTGCTGATGTTGATGGTCATAACGCTGATGATATTCACAAAGCGATTACTGAAGCTAAAGCCGTAACAGATAAACCAACCTTAATTTGCTGCAAAACCGTGATTGGTTTTGGCTCACCAAACAAGTCAGCCAGTCATGACTGTCACGGTGCTCCGTTAGGTGCTGATGAAGTCGCATTGGTTCGACTCAACCTCGGCTGGGACCATCCTGAATTTGAAATTCCTCAAGATGTATACCAAGCATGGGATGGGAAAGAGAAAGGACAAAGCAATGAAGATGATTGGCAAACACGTTTCAATGCTTATCAAGAGGCGCATCCAGAATTAGCCGCTGAGTTTTTACGTCGTAGCCAGAACCTATTACCTGAAAATTGGGATCAGCACACTCAAGACCTAATCCAGACTTTGCAAGCGAATCCACAAACCATCGCGACTCGCAAAGCATCACAAAATACTATTGAAGCATTCGGACCATTACTGCCAGAGTTTTTGGGAGGTTCTGCCGATTTAACCCCTTCAAACTTAACTAACTGGTCAGGCTCAAAAGCAATTACCGCTCAAGATGCGTCAGGAAACTACTTGAGTTACGGCGTTCGTGAATTTGCGATGTCTGCAATGATGAATGGCGTGGCGTTGCATGGAGGCTTTATCCCATACGGCGGTACGTTCTTGATGTTCATGGAGTACGCTCGTAACGCGCTTCGTATGGCAGCACTAATGAAGCAACGCAGTATCTTCGTTTATACCCATGACTCTATCGGTTTGGGGGAAGATGGTCCGACACACCAACCGGTTGAACAAATCGCATCGCTTCGACTTACCCCAAACATGAGCACTTGGCGTCCTTGCGACCAAGTAGAAACCGCGGTGGCTTGGAAGTCTGCTATCGAACGTTTTGATGGCCCAACGTCATTGATTTTCTCTCGCCAGAACCTTGTTCAATTCAAACGTGATCAAGACACGCTTTCCAATGTAGCGAAAGGTGGATACATCCTTTCTGACTGTGAAGGCGAACCACAACTTATTTTGATTGCAACCGGCTCTGAAGTGGCACTTGCCATGGAAGCAAAAGCACAACTCAGCCATGTTCGCTGCCGCGTAGTTTCAATGCCGGCCACCGATATTTTTGACGCACAAAGCGCGGAATACAAGGAACAGGTTTTACCAAGCCATGTTACAGCACGAGTTGCCATAGAGGCTGGTATCCGTGACTACTGGTTCAAGTATGTCGGGCTACACGGCGACATTGTGGGAATGACAAGCTTTGGTGAATCAGCACCAGCAGAACAACTCTTCGAAATGTTTGGATTTACGGTTGAAAATATCGTTGAAAAATCCCTATCGGTTCTGGAGAAGTAATATGAGCATGGCACAACGCTTTATTGAAAACCAAAGCCAAGACTGCCTGCGAACTAAGGCTGCAAAAGTAGCCTTAGAGCAAGTCCTAAAAACGCTAACACCTTCTAGCGTGATTGGTATCGGCACTGGTGCAACAGTTGAAGTTTTCATTCAACTATTGAAAGAAAGTGGCGCTGAGTTTGCTCATTGCGTATCCAGTTCGGTTCGCTCAAGTCGAGCTTTATCCTCTGCAGGGCTGAATGAGATATCCATATCTGAATGTGGCCGTGTTGATTTCTACATTGATGGCATTGATGAAGGTCTTACAACCGGCATGACCGTGAAAGGTGGTGGTGCAGCACTGGCTCGTGAAAAAGTACTCGCGACGCTTGCTCTAAGCTTCATCACCATCGCAGATAGCGGTCGATTGGTCACTCAACTCGGAAAGTTTCCACTCCCTGTAGAGGTTTTACCTGCCGCACAAACCGCTGTGTTTAATGCCTTACAAAGCCTTGGTGGACACCCGACGTTGCGCCAAGACTGCACCACTGATAACGGCAATATCATTCTCGATGTTGCTCATTTGGACATCGCTGAACCAAAGCAATTAGAACTCCAAATTAACGCTATTCCTGGCGTCGTCGAGAACGGTATTTTCGCGCAAAGAACGGCCGATTTCATGGCTTTTTCGAATGCAGAAGGTACGTATTTATTATCAAAGCAACACGTTCAATAGCTGGGATTTATAATCAAAATGAGACCTCGCTTGCAAGTCTATTTACAAGCATGTCAGTAAGGATAATTTAGGAATAAAACATGACGGAAAGCAATTTTTTAGCTCAAACACTGCGCTATTTTGATTCAAATATTGAAACGTTTACGCGTGATCTATCTGAGCTAATTGCTATTCCGTCTGTACGAGATATCAGCAGCTGTTCACCCAATGCTCCTTTTGGTTTACCGATTAGAAACGCATTCGACTTTCTCATTAACTGGGCGAAACGAGAAGGGTTTGAAGCCCGTGATCATGATGGTTATGCCTTGGACATCAGCTTTGGCGAAGGCTTACAAGAAATCGGCATATTGCATCATGTAGATGTGGTAGAAGCAGGTAATTTGGACTCATGGTTAACCCCTGCATTTGAGATGCACCAACAAGGTGATGACTTATTGGGGCGAGGCGTTACCGACAACAAAGGCCCGTTAATGGCCAGTCTGTATATTCTCAAGATGTTTAAAGCGCTTGATGTAACACTCGACAAAAAAATAAGAGTGATCATCGGCGGCGCAGAAGAGACAACTTGGGAATGTGTAGAGCATTATTTTAATCATAACCCTCAACCGGATTATGGTTTCTCTCCAGATGGCGACTTCCCAATCGTTAATGGAGAAAAAGGCATCCTATATGCGTCATTGCAACGAGAATTCCCAACTCACAATGGCCTAGGAACTTGTCAGATCGTAAGCATTGAAAGTGAGCGTGACAGAACATCCACCTGCTATCAATTATCGATTTATCTGACAGGAGAAAAAGCGGCTGAAGTAGCAGCAACATTTGAAACTTCAGCAACGGTCACTCTTGCCAATGTGGCACAAAGTGACAACCACCAACAAAAGGAGTTGTACTGCGTTGAGTTGTCAACGCCGTGGGAGAAATCTCGCAACCCGCATAAGGTCGATAACTGTATGGATCAGTTTGTTCGTCACATGCGACATGTTGAAGGGTTAGACACTAACTCTCGAAATTTAATTGATTTACTAGACGCATGTTTTAGTGATTCCAATGATGCTTCGAAATTAGGGCTAGCACACCAAGATAATGAAATGGGGCCGACTACATGCTGTGTCTCCTCCATCAATTTGAATCAACATGGCTACAACTTGGATTTTGATTTTCGGTTTCCTAAAGGACTGACTATCGATCAAGCTCGTACCCAACTCCAGTATGTATCCCAACAATACGGAGTGAGATTGATTGAACACCAGTACTTACCTCTATCTTACCTCTCACCCGAAAGTGAACTTATCCAAGCAATGGGAAAAGCTTATTCCGAAGTTACCAAAATGGACGCTCAGTGCTTTAGTAAAAGTGCGGCTTCTTACGCGCGCGCGCTAAACAATGGTGTGGCATTCGGACCTACTTTTCCTGGTGATGTGACTCGTGTCCATGAGCCTAATGAAAGGCTCAGCCTCGAGTCATTAAAAAGAGCAATAACAATATACGTGAAAGTTCTCATATCACTTTAGGAGTAAATTATGAGAGATAAGGTTCAAGCACTTGCTGGAGGTATGATGGTATCCATCATCGTACTGGTTATCGCAGGTATATTTATTGGTGTAGGCGCTGGTGTTGTAAACCAAATGTCTGCTACCGACTCTGTTATTTGGGCATTCTTTAAGCTGATGTTAGATCTTGGCTTGATGGTCATGCGCAATCTACCGCCTTTCTTTGCGATTGGTCTAGCGTTCGCGCTGGCGAAATCTGAAAAAGGTTGGGCAGCCTTCACTGGCTTTACCATGTTCATGTGTTTCAACGTCGCTATCGGATCGATCGCTGCATTTCACGGATGGACTCAAGAAACTACAAGCGTTGCGTCATTAATGAATGATGCTGGCTACGACAAAGTAGCAGCGCAAAACTTCAACTCTTTATGGGGTGAGTCTTTAGGTATCTTCGCTTACAACATGGGGATCTTTAGCGGTATTCTTGTTGGTTGTATTACGGCTTGGATCCACAACCGTTACTACAAATTCGAAATGCCTGCACTCTTGAGCTTCTTCTCTGGCCCTCGTGCCGTAGTGATTTTTGCTTACTTCGCTATCATGCCTATCGCGCTGTTTGTTTACTACGCTTGGCCGCCGATCGCTGGGGCACTGCAGTCCATCACTACCTTGATTACTAGCTCAGGTATTTTTGGCTCTTTCCTATTTGGCGTATTTGACAAAGGCTTATTGCCATTTGGCTTACATCACCTTATCGCCTTCCCTATTGAATACACTCGTGTTGGTGGCGTAATGGAGATTGATGGTGTTGTTTACGAAGGTGTTCGTAACATCATGAATGGCCAAATGAGTTCACCAGAGGCAACGAGCTACATTACACATAACTTTACCAGCGGTCGTATTCCAATCCAAATTGGTGGCCTAACGGGTGCTGCTTATGCAATGTACGTAACAGCAAAAACAGCCAATCGTAAGAAGGTAGCCGCTATCATGGTGCCTGCGGTATTTACGGCTGCTGTTATCGGTATTACCGAGCCACTAGAATATACCTTCCTATTCGTCCAACCATTCCTATTCTTTGCAGTGCATGTTCCGCTAAATGGTCTTGCTTATGTGATCACCGAAATGATGGGTGTTTCAATTCACGGAAATCAGCTGCTATTTATGGTGCCTAACCTACTACAACCTGAAAAGGTTCATGCTTGGGCTCTATTGTGGATTATCCCACTATACTTCGCGATTTACTTCTACACATTCAAGTTCTTCATCCTAAAGTTTGATTCAAAAACTCCAGGTCGCGAAGAAGAAGATGGTGATATCGCCCTGTATTCAAAAGAAGACTTTAAAAAGAAAAAGGATCAGACCTCAAAAGGACTGCCTGTTGAAATCATTAAGGCGCTGGGTGGAGCTGACAACATTGAGAACGTGACAAACTGTGCAACTCGACTGCGTGTTTCGCTGCATGACGAATCACTAACGGCAAGCGATAAAGTTTGGAAACAACAGCTCAACGCAATTGGTGTCGTCAGAATGAATAAAGGCATTCAAGTGATATATGGAGCCAACGTTATTACGATTGCCTCTGGTATCAAAGAAGCCCTTGGTGTCGACTCTTAGCTAAGCGCAACTTCCGTAACCCTACTGTTACGAATCTATAGAAACCAATAACTGACAATTCCTCCTGTGACTACAAGTCACAGGAAGGGATTCGTGCACCTGAAATATGGGAAATATAAAAATGAAAGCAATGACAAAACATGCAGTTACTTTACTTGCTCTTTGTGTTTCTGGCGTCCTACACGCAAACGAAAATACAACATCAAGCTGGTCTGAGCGCAACCCTATCGTCTTCTGGGGAGATAGAGCCAATGAGGACTGGAGCTATGTCGATGGTCTAGACGAAAGTCAAAAAAGCTTTTCAGAAAAACTCAAACGCTTGGATATTGATGACAGTGGTGACTGGAAAGTCTCATTTAGCGGTAATGTAAAAGCCGCAGTCGATAACCGTTGGAATCACATGTACGACGGAGAAAACCGCAAGAAAAATGAACTGCGTACTCGCATGCAATTCTCCACCGATGTGACTTACCAAGACTGGATGCGTGTATTTGGTGAAATTCGAACCAATTACACTAACCTCGATAGTCCGGGTCCAGTAGACGATGCCGGTACTGACTTCCACCAGTTGTTTACCGAATTCAAATTACTCGATGACGGTGAGCAATACCTAAGTACCCGCCTTGGTCGCCAAGAAATATACTTAAATGAATGGCAAATGATGAACCGTGAACCAACGCCAGTTCAATCAAGTTGGAATGCAGCCAGCGCAAAATACAGCGTAGCAGGCATCAATTTTGACGCATACTACGGCGAGGAAGTATTCCCTCTCTACAAAGATGGCAGCTTCGGTGGCAACTGGGATGATAAAACCAATGGCAAAAAATCGACCGGCTTATTCGCTAATTGGAGAACTGACTTCGGGGCAATGCAAGCCTACATAATGAGTAATAAACTCACCAATGAAAGCTTTGTTAATGCACCAGACGGTGACGTCGACATTCAAGTTTTAGGCTTACATGCCCATGACTTTGTGAGTGAAGGGTTTGGTTACATGCTCGACGGTGTTTATCAATTTGGTGATCATGCAGGTAAAGATATCTCAGCCTACATGGCTTATGCCGATTTGAACTACAACTGGAAAGCAGACTGGAACTATCGCTTAGGTCTGAACCTACATTACGCATCAGGTTCAGATAAAAACAGCGACAAAGTGAACACGTTTAACCCTTTGTGGACAGGTGACCCACTGGGTTTCGCGCATGATGGCGCTTACGGTAACGCAATGCAGGTCGGTTCTTACACTGTGATTGAGTATCAGCCGAAACAATCCATCATCGCTGGCTTTATGTCGACATGGCGTGCCAACACAGATGATGCAATCTACACACTCAACCAAGATGTATTATTTGGTGCAGAGTCTGACGAAAAATACGCTTACACCCAGTTCTATCTGCAATTCCATAATTACATCACAGGCAACTTAAAGTCTGAGTTAAATATGTACTACGCATTAGATAGCGACTACACACGTGACGTAGTCGGCAGTAGCAGTGATGACATTTCCCGTGTTGAAATCGCACTGATCTATAACTTCTAACACTGCTTATCAGGTTAGTATGTTACTAAATGAATTCGCCCAGCAGTGCTGGGCGAATTTTTTAGATCATCATATTTCAGTTAATTGAATTACTCATCCGGCTGCTTGGTTCGAAGATCCACATATGGCCAGTAATGGTGCCCTACTCGAATCAAAAGTGTTGCTGCTGCTAAGATAAACGCTGCAACAGACAACCAAACGATGAGTACTGCATCCAACTCTTTCATGCCCAGAGTAATGTAACGAGCAATCGCCATCATCGCGATGTAAATCGGATATCGAACCGGGATCTTACCGTTCATCACAAACTGCTGAACCATCGCCAACACTTCTAAATAGATGAACATCAGTAGAATATCGGTCAATTGCACTCGACGTTCAGCAAAAACATGCATGAACTCTTCGACCATCGCAAACAAGGTCGCGAGCGTGATCGCTACCAGTAATACCGCTTCCATAATGTGAAATACTTTTAAAAACGGCTTACTAAAAGATTTAGGTAAGTGAGAAGGCATAGTCACTCTTCAAAAAATAATTAATCCAGTCTCTACATTAGCATGCGCTCTAGAGAAGCGACGAATACAAAAATGGCCCCACATTCACTGCAGAGCCATTTGTTTGTCTTTTACTTAACGACTTCTAGTGACTAATTAGCCTTACAACAGAATCAGGTACGTTAAGAACACCACACACAGCCCGTAGATCAATGGGTGCACTTCTTTGCGCTTACCTGCAACAACCATTGTGAATGCGTAGCTGATGAAACCCATCGCCATACCGTTCGCTGGTGAGAAGCTTAGCACTGTGAACATGATGGTGAAGAAAGCTGCAATGCGTGACTCTTTCTTTTCCCAGTTAATCTGACCAAGACGACCCACCATGTAGATGCCTACCACAACCATCGCAGGCGCGACCATTGCCGCTGAGAAGATAGAGAAGATTGGGTATAGGAATAGAGACACTAGGAATAGGCCAGCCACCATGACTGCCGCTAAACCTGTTTTCGCACCTTGAGAAGAGGCAATACCCGATTCAGAGAAAGCAGTAATCGATGTGGTACCTAGAATTGAACCAATCACAGTACCGCCCGCATCAGCCACTAGCGCCGATTTTGCATTCGGCACTTTGCCGTCTTTGTCGATGATACCTGCATCACGGCCAACACCCACAATCGTGCTCAATCCATCGAAGAAATCGACAATCAAGAAGATAAGTACGATGAACAACAAATCGAACATTTTCTCAGGCGTAAAAGCTGAGAAGTCAAAGATAGCGCCAAAGCTGCCTGCCATACTTGGTGGCATTGAAAAGAATTGGTCAGGGATTGGGGCGTTTGATGTGCCCATGAATACATCAGCAAGAATGGTCAACACGATAGCGGAAACAAACGAGATAAACGTGGCCAACTTAATGTCACGAACCATACAGCCCAATGCAATGAAGATACTCACATAAGCGATAATCACTTTCGGATCGGAAATGTCACCTAAGCCAACCAGTACGAACGGGTTAGAAACGATGATACCCGCATTCTTAAGGCCTAAGAAAGCAATGAACAAGCCGAGAGAGACAGTAATCGCCAACTTCAAATCTTCAGGAATCGATTCAATCATCGACTTACGGATATTGGTCAATGAGAAAGCAAGATAAAGAATACCCGATAGGAAGATGCCAAATAATGCTTCATTCCAAAGTACCGCCACTGAACCACTTAACAATAAACCTTTGAAGAAGCCATTCATGCTCATGCCAGGTGCTAGCATGACTGGATAGTTACCCCAAATGCCCATGATAAGCGTTGCAATAGCAGCAGAAAGAGCGGTCGCCGTAAAGACTGCACCTTTGTCCATTCCCGGAATGCCACCCAAAATTGCTGGATTAACCGCCAAGATATAACTCATCGCTAAGAAGGTAATAAAACCTGCGTATAGCTCAGTGCTGATCGTGGTCTTTCTCTCTGAGAGTTTGAACATGGTGTCAAGTGAGCCAGATGTCTTCTGGGCTTTCAGGGTGGAGTCGGTATTCACAACAAAACCTATGTATTAAATTAAGAAATTTGAGATTCAAATGCTGTGAGAATAGAGGGATCTCTACACTAAAAACTGTAGTCACCAAGGTAGGCTCGGTAGTAGAAACATCCAGTCCATATCACTAGATATATACAGCATTTAATCGTTTGCGCGGATTGTAAGGATTGAGATTAAAACTTCAACAAATTTTGTTCAGATCACATAAAAAACTGAACATGATCAGTCATTACATTTATAGGAAGATCAGACAAAGGATCATTTAAGAATAAATAACGATCAAGCCAGTTGTTCTCAATCATCTAAATATGCTACTCTTCGCCTCCATTTTTCTGACCTAATTTTCACCAGTTGTCTCTATTAGTTTTACTTGTTATCCCTTTATAGATGCAACCATCGGAACAAAAATTAGAGTCAGTGCTATCTTTTATAGTGTCGGTTTATCACCCTCACTCAATCCAACCAACAGTGGAAATATACAGATGGGCAAAGGTACTCTTTACATCGTATCTGCACCTAGTGGCGCAGGTAAGTCGAGCTTGATCTCAGCAATGCTAGAAACCAATCCAACCTACGCAATGAAGGTATCTGTTTCACACACCACTCGCGGTATGCGCCCTGGTGAAGAAAATGGTGTTCACTACCACTTCGTAGAGAAGCATCATTTTGAAGACCTTATTAATAAAGGTGAATTCCTAGAGTACGCTGAAGTTTTCGGCAACTACTACGGTACTTCACGCGTTTGGATTGAAGAAAACCTAGACCGCGGTATCGATGTATTCCTAGATATCGACTGGCAAGGTGCTCGTCAGATCCGTGAACAAATGCCTCAAGCGAAGAGTGTATTCATTCTTCCACCATCAAATGGTGAGCTAGAGCGTCGTTTGAATGTTCGCGGCCAAGATAGCGACGAAGTTATTGCGAAACGCATGAGCGAAGCAAAATCAGAAATTTCTCACTATGCAGAATACGATTATGTGATCGTGAATGATGACTTTGATGCAGCCCTAATGGACTTCAGAGCTATCATTCGTGCGGAGCGCTTAAAAGAAGATAAGCAAGCAGCTAAATACAGCGGCATGCTTACAGCACTACTAGCGGAATAATCTCTGATACCAATCGTAGTAAACAACTGGTCATTCTAGCTTGTGAAAAAGCCTGATAACGTCGTTAGAATTTTTGATTGTAGGGTCACTGCTTATCGAAAAATCCTGCCTTGTTCTCAAACTTTTGTTCGGCGCTATCTCTGAACACTTATTTACTGTGATTGGTATAACTGGATTTTCCATTGAGATAAGTATACGGTGAACTAGAAAGTCTCTAGTTAAACTTGTATACTTTCTCGTCATCAAAAATTTATTAGTTAATTACTATTTGGAGTCCTCATGGCACGCGTAACTGTTCAAGACGCTGTTGAAAAAGTTGGCAACCGTTTCGACCTAGTTCTTATTGCGGCTCGCCGCGCACGTCAAATGCAAACTGGCGGCAAAGATTCACTAGTGCCTGAAGAAAACGATAAGCCAACGGTTATCGCTCTTCGCGAAATCGAAGAAGGTCTTATCACTAAAGACGTACTAGATGCTCGTGAGCGTCAAGAGCAACAAGAGCAAGAAGCGGCTGAGCTTGCAGCAGTAAGCAGCATCGCTCACACTCGATAGCTCATATTCGCTGATAGAATCAACGTCATTCGAACTAATTAACCTTCCGGGCCTTTAATTTGTATCTATTCGATAGCCTCAAAGACGTTGCCCAAGAATACCTAACAGAGCCTCAAGTTGAGGCTCTGCGTCAATCTTATGTGGTAGCGAGAGACGCCCATGAAGGGCAAACCCGTTCAACGGGTGAACCATACATTATCCACCCTGTAGCTGTTTCAAGAATCCTGGCAGAAATGCGTCTGGATATCGAAACTCTGCAAGCAGCCTTACTCCACGATGTAATTGAAGATACTGAAGTTACAAAAGAGGAGCTAGAAGCTCAATTCGGCAATACCGTTGCTGAACTGGTTGATGGTGTATCTAAGCTGGATAAGCTTAAATTTCGTGATCGCAAAGAAGCGCAAGCAGAGAACTTCCGTAAGATGGTTCTCGCGATGGTGCAAGACATCCGCGTTATCTTGATCAAATTAGCTGACCGTACTCACAACATGCGTACGCTTGGGGCACTTCGTCCTGATAAGAAGCGTCGTATTGCTCGTGAAACCCTAGAGATTTATTCTCCGCTAGCTCACCGTCTTGGTATTCATAACATCAAGACAGAACTAGAAGAACTGGGCTTCGAAGCCCTTTATCCTAACCGTTATCGCGTCCTGAAAAACGTAGTGAAAGCTGCGCGTGGTAACCGTAAGGAGATGATTCAACGTATCCATAGCGAAATCGAAGGCCGCCTTGAAGAAGTCGGTTTGCCTGCTCGCGTACTTGGTCGTGAAAAGAACCTGTTCTCCATCTATAACAAGATGAAAACCAAAGAACAGCGCTTCCACACCATTATGGACATCTACGCTTTCCGCGTGGTGGTTGATACACCAGATACTTGCTATCGCGTACTTGGTCAGGCCCACAGCCTGTACAAGCCTCGTCCTGGCCGCATGAAAGACTATATTGCGGTACCGAAAGCCAACGGCTACCAATCTCTGCACACGTCAATGATCGGCCCTCACGGGGTGCCAGTTGAGGTCCAGATCCGTACTGAAGATATGGAGCAGATGGCAGATAAAGGTGTCGCGGCGCACTGGTCTTACAAAGGCAATGGCTCACGCAGTAGCAACGGAACAACCGCACAGGTTAAAGCACAACGTTGGATGCAGAGCTTACTTGAGCTGCAACAAAGCGCAGGTAACTCATTCGAATTCATTGAAAATGTTAAATCTGATCTGTTCCCAGATGAGATCTTCGTATTCACGCCGAAAGGTCGCATTGTCGAACTTCCAGCAGGCGCAACAGCAGTCGATTTTGCTTACGCGGTACATACCGACGTCGGCAACATGTGTGTCGGTGCTCGTGTAGACATGAACCCTTACCCACTCAGCAAATCGCTGAAGAATGGCCAAACTATTGAGATCATCAGTGCTCCGGGCGCACGTCCGAATGCAGCATGGCTCAACTACGTAGTGACCTCACGTGCGCGTACGAAGATCCGTCAGGTCCTGAAAACGATGCGTCGTGAAGAGTCGATTACCCTTGGCCGTCGCCTACTGAACCATGCACTTGGTGAACACTCTATTGCCGATGTCGGTCAAGAGAATATCGAACATGTATTGTCTGATCTACGTCTCGATAACATTGAAGACTTGCTAGCATCGATTGGTCTTGGTGAACTGATGAGTATCGTTATTGCTCGTCGTTTATTGGGCGATGCTGACGAACTGACTGAAGTGGCAAACAACAGCGATACGCCTAGGAAGAAATTACCTATCCGTGGTGCTGAAGGCCTATTACTGACGTTCGCTAACTGTTGTCACCCGATTCCAGATGATCACATTATTGCTCATGTATCTCCAGGTCGTGGTCTTGTGGTACACCGAGAAACGTGTCCAAACGTTCGTGGTTACCAGAAAGAACCGGATAAATACATGGCGGTTGAATGGTCTGACGATTACAACCAAGAGTTCACAGCTGAACTTCAGGTCGAATTGCAGAACCATCAAGGTGCGCTGGCTGAGCTAACTAACGTTATCTCGAAAACAGGCTCGAACATTCACGGTATCTCAACCGAAGAACGTGACGGACGCTTGTACACAGTGACTATCTTGTTGACCACGAAAGATCGTGTTCATTTAGCGAGTATTATGAAGAAGCTACGTGTGATGCCACACGCGCTCAAAGTAAGACGTCGCAAGAACTAGATCTAAAAGCAGACAAATAAAGCAGATGAGAGATACGAGTCTCGAGATACGAAGAGCAAAAGCTTTTCACCACTCAACCTTTCGTATTTCGAGTCTGCTTTAATTTTTTGTACTGCCCTATTCTTTCACCCCCCGATAAATCCAAGCTCCTATTTACTCTTAATCTCTTCGAATTTCGTTTACCCGCATCACGAATCTGCTCTTGAGCTTTATCCTGTACAAAAATCCAGTAAAATGCTTGAATAGATTATCTCTCTTACGTTTATGAGCCTTGTTATGTCACAGCTTTTATCTGCTATCCCTCTCAACTCTTTATCTGGAGTCGGCGCAAAAGTCGCAGAGAAACTGGAAAAGGTTGGGCTTAACAATGTACAAGACCTGCTATTTCACCTACCTCTGCGCTATGAAGATAGAACTCGTATCTATCCCATCGTAAAGCTGCATGCCGGGCTGTGGGCTGCTGTACAAGGCAAGGTGATGCATGTTGATACCATTTTCGGTAAACGTAAGATGCTCGCAGTAAAGATCAGCGATGGTAACGGCACGATTACTCTGCGCTTTTTCAACTTTACTGCAGGAATGAAGAATAACTTTGCCGAAGGCAAACAAGTGCATGCTTATGGTGAGATCAAGCGCGGCAATATGGGGCTTGAGATTGTCCATCCGGATTACAAATTCTTTGCTCCTAGGCAACAACCAGACGTTGAAGCCAACCTGACTCCGGTGTATCCAACCACTGAAGGGCTAAGACAAGTCACGCTACGTAACCTCACAGACCAAGCTCTAGAGTTAATCGATAAAGCAGCCGTCAATGAGCTGCTACCGTCTGGTCTATACGACCACCAAATTACCCTCGCACAAGCACTGCATACCATTCACAGGCCGCCCCCGGGCATTGACCTAGAGCTGTTTGATGAAGGCAAGCACCCTGCGCAACTGCGTCTGATTATGGAAGAGTTGCTGGCTCAAAACCTGTCGATGTTGTCTGTTCGTAGCAAAGGGCAGCAAGACAAGGCAATGCCTTTTCCTCCGGTGAACACCCTCAAAGATAAGCTGTTAGATCAGCTACCGTTCTCGCCAACTAATGCACAGGCACGAGTGACCAAAGAGATCGAAGCTGACTTGGAAAAGCCGCACCCTATGATGCGTTTAGTGCAAGGTGATGTGGGCTCTGGTAAAACCTTAGTCGCTGCACTCGCGGCTGTTCGCGCATTGGAACATGGTCAGCAAGTGGCATTGATGGCACCAACCGAACTATTGGCAGAACAGCACGCGATTAACTTTGCTAACTGGTTTGAGGCAATGGGTATTCAAGTTGGATGGCTAGCAGGTAAACTCAAAGGCAAGGCTCGTGAAACTGAACTAACACGAATTGCCAGCGGCGAAGCGCAAATGGTGGTCGGTACTCATGCGCTATTTCAAGAGCATGTCGAGTTCAACAACCTTGGTTTAGTGATCATTGATGAGCAGCACCGATTTGGCGTCCACCAGCGACTAGAGCTACGTGAAAAAGGCGCGAAGCAAGGTTATTACCCTCACCAACTGGTGATGACGGCAACACCAATTCCACGAACGCTGGCGATGACGGCCTATGCCGATCTCGAAACCTCGATTATTGATGAGTTACCACCGGGGCGAACCCCAATTCAAACCGTCGCGATTCCTGATACCAAGCGCGATGACATTGTTGAACGTGTGAAAAATGCGTGTCTCAATGAAGGCAAACAAGCTTACTGGGTGTGTACGTTGATCGATGAATCAGAAGTACTGGAAGCTCAAGCTGCAGCGGATACGGCAGAAGAGCTGCAACGCAAACTGCCCGACGTAAAAATTGGTTTGGTTCATGGCCGAATGAAACCCGCAGAGAAACAAGCGGTGATGCAGGAATTCAAAGAGAACAAACTGCACCTGTTAGTTGCTACAACCGTGATTGAAGTCGGTGTAGATGTACCGAATTCAAGCTTAATGATCATCGAGAACCCAGAGCGTCTTGGTCTAGCGCAACTGCACCAACTGCGTGGCCGTGTTGGCCGTGGTTCGGTCGCAAGCCATTGTGTACTGTTGTACCACTCCCCACTATCTAAAACCGCTCAGAAACGCTTAGGGGTACTTCGTGAAAGTAACGATGGCTTTGTGATAGCTCAGCGCGACTTAGAGATTCGTGGGCCCGGTGAGTTACTTGGTACCAAGCAGACAGGCTTGGCTGATTTTAAGATTGCCGACTTAGTCCGTGACCAACGTTTGATACCTGAAGTGCAGCGTATCGCGCGTCATATTCACGATAGCTACCCAGACAACGCCAAGGCGATCATCAACCGCTGGCTGGGTGAACGCGATGTGTATTCTAAGGCGTAATTCGCCCTCATATCTTGCTTAAAACGTAAAAAGGCTTCTACAAGGAAGCCTTTTTCGTGCGTATAGCCTAAGGTTTCACAGGGAAACTGATCTGCGCTTTCAAACCGCCTTCACTGCGGTTATTCACCACCACCGCACCTTGATGCTGACTAACAATACGTTTCACGATCGCTAAACCTAAACCTGTCCCTTCACTACCACGAGCCGTGTCACCACGAGTAAACGGTTCAAACAACTTACCAATTTGGTCTTGTGGAATACCCGGACCATTGTCTTCTACCGTTACCCAAGCTAGCTTGTTATCTGCCGTCATGCCAGTCGATACTTTGACCCAGCCATTACCGTAGCGCAGCGCATTTACCACCAAATTACTCACTGCACGCTTCATCGCGATCGGGTTACCCAACGCAGGTTTCATGGTTTCTGGAATATCGGTTTCAATCTGAACCTCATAGCCTCCTTCAGAGCTAGAGACCTCGCGCGCAATATCATCGACAAATACCGCCTGGAATGAGTCTCGGTCAACAGGCTTTAGGTAATCCATAAACTGACTGATGATCTCATTACACTCTTCAGTATCACTGATGATCCCTTCCGCTAGATAACTGTCTTCTGGCGACATCATCTCAGTCGCCAAGCGAATACGCGTGAGTGGTGTACGCAGATCATGGCTGATACCCGCCATCAGCAGGGCTCTATCTTCTTCGAGTTCTTGAATGCCTTTCGACATCTGATTAAAGGCTCGAGTTACCGAGCGAATCTCTTGCGCCCCTTGCACTGGAAGTGGAGGTGGAATATCACCACGCCCAACACCTTGCGCGGCTTTCTCTAGGGCTATCAACGGCCGATTTTGCAAGCGGATAAACAGCCACCCACCAGCAACAATCAACAACGCCATGATCAGACTGTTACGAAATAGAGGCGCAAAGTCTTCTTCTTGCAGCTCAGACAGGGGAATACGAATCAAGGAGTTAGGCAACTGGGCAATGTCCATCCACAACACGTAACTTTCTTTGCCCAAAACCAATCGCACTTCGGTCTCAGAGCCGAGCTCTTTGGTCATCTCCTCACTCATCAGGTCTATCGCGACCGCATGGTAGTACTCGCCCGACGCTTCACTGTCCTTGGCATGAACCGTAACCCCGAGCTGCTCAAGTACACGCTGACGCAGTGGCGCATCAATCTCGATATCACTGCCTTGGTCCAATACTAGGTTTAGTTCGTGAGCCAAAATCTTATTAAACTGCTGCAAACTCGGCATCAATGCATAATTGAACACCGCGTAATAAGAAAAGATTTGGCTAGCAACCAACAGGGTTAAGAAGAGCACTATCGACTGAGTAAAGGAGCTACGTATGCGCATAGAAGACCTAAAGTGAGGGATGATAAAGGAATATAGTGGGAACTATAGCTGTAATACCAATCACAGTAAGTAAATGATCATAAATAGCGCCGGAAAAAGGCTTGAGAACAAGGCTGCAATTTTTGATAAGTAGTTATTCTACAATCAAAATTTCTAACGAAGTTATCGAGCGTTTTAACAAGCTAGGATGAGCAGTTATTTACTACGATTGGTATCTCTCATTGTGCTGAATACAAAACGGGCCATCGCATATTAATGAGATGACCCGTAAATAAAGAATTCTGAATCACAGAACGAGCAAAGCTAGATTACACAGCTTTGCCATCTGGAACGAATACATAACCCAAGCCCCACACCGTTTGGATATAACGAGGTTTACTTGGATCTTCTTCTACTAGACGACGCAAACGCGAAATCTGGACATCGATAGAACGTTCCATCGCTGAATACTCACGGCCACGCGCCATGTTCATCAGCTTATCGCGAGACATTGGCTCACGAGCGTTAGTGACCAGCGACTTCAGAACCGCAAATTCACCTGAGGTAAGAGGCATAGGCTCTTCACCGCGGAACATTTCACGTGTACCTAGGTTTAGGCGGAACTCACCAAACTCAACCACAGACTCTTCTGTGCTTGGCGCGCCCGGTGCTTCAATCACTTGGCGACGCATTACCGCTTTGATACGAGCAAGCAGTTCACGTGGGTTAAATGGTTTTGGCAGGTAATCATCAGCACCCACTTCCAAACCCACAATGCGATCCACTTCGTCACCCTTTGCTGTAAGCATCAGGATTGGTAGCGAGTTGTTTGCGTTTCGTAGACGACGACAGATCGAAAGACCGTCTTCGCCCGGCAACATTAAATCCAATACCATCAAGTGAAAGTTTTCACGGGTTAACAGGCGGTCCATCTGCTCACTGTTTGCCACGCTACGCACTTGAAAGCCTTGCTCTGACAGATAGCGTTCTAGCAGTGCACGTAAACGAGCATCGTCATCGACCACTAAAATTTTGTAGTTTTCTTGCATGTAATGGTTCCACCTATTAAAGCTTAAACCTAAGGTTAAGCATTCTTGGTAAATTGTATATTGGTATAAGACATTAAAAATGTAACATTATTGGGGAAAAAGTCGCCTAAATAATTGTTAACGTATGTTGCCTTTCTATATATTCTATCTTAGATCATCATTTCATTAAGTCAGATTTATGAAAACCAAACTTATCACCCGCGAAGGTTATAACAAGCTCAAAGCAGAACATGACCACTTATGGCACGAGAAGCGTCCAGAAATAACCAAAATAGTCACATGGGCTGCAAGCCTTGGAGATCGTTCAGAAAACGCAGATTACACCTTCAATAAGCGTTTGCTTCGTCAGATTGATCGCCGAGTGCGTTTCTTAAGAAAGTTCCTACCGGATGTCACAATCGTTGATTACTCGCCACAACAAGAAGGTAAGGTATTTTTCGGTGCTTGGGTCGAAATTGAGAATGATGATGGGGAAATTAAGAAGTTTCGAATTGTCGGCCCAGAAGAGATCTACGGCGATGCTAAAGGCTATATCTCTATCGACTCACCCATGGCTAGAGCTCTGCTCAAGAAAGAAGTGGATGACGAGTTTACGGTAACCACACCGGAAGGCGACAAAGAGTGGTTCATTAACTCGATTCGCTACGCAGACGACGAATAATCAAACCTAATAAACACTTAGCGATGAGCTGAGTGTTCAAGCAAACCCAAACGCCAGATAAAAGAAAACCCCGCTAGGCTTTCGCCTGACGGGGTTAAGTCTCTATCGCAGCAATCCGGCTACTGTTTATCTCTTCGAGATAAGGTGCTCCCTGCATCTGTCCTTGATAGTGGCTAAATCCTTTAACCAATTTCCTTTTTGTTCATCGCCATCCTAGCGGTGTCCATTCTAGCCTGTCATCCTGACTGGCGAATCTCATCCAGAGATTATCACTTCCTTGCTGACCACTCATCCTAAGTAATCAAATCTTCATCCTGAAGATACCTAATCCGTTAGGCTTTTTCCTGTTCCTGCCAACTCCCTGTCGACAAGTTAAATATTACGGTATTTGGGCAAGTTTCCTAGACAGTCCCAAAAAACATTTCAGGTGAGAAATACGCCCACAAACACACAAACAAATAAAATCAGTAACTTAGATTTATTTTAAGACGATTTCATCGATTTAAAATGACTTAGTCGCACACCACGTGTGAGAGATCTCGCACAAAGTGGGTATCAGAAACGGAAATTGGACTTCTGACAGGATAATTACACAGTCAAAGCTAGAAAAAGCGTACGCTCACCCCCATGTATTTGTCATGATATTAAATAAGAGATTCATCGGATGAGCCAAGCTATCTGTCGACTGATCGCTGAAGAACTGAATGTTCGTTCAGAGCAAGTCATCGCCGCAGTAAACCTAATTGACGACGGTAACACCGTTCCCTTTATTGCCCGCTACCGTAAAGAAGTCACGGGTGGCTTAGACGATACCCAACTACGTAACCTTGATAGCCGCCTTTCATACCTTCGCGAACTTGACGATCGTCGCCAAACGATTCTTAAGTCGATTCAAGACCAAGGTAAACTCACGCCAGAATTAGAGCGTGATATCACTCAAGCCGACAGCAAGACTCGCCTAGAAGATTTATATCTGCCATACAAACCTAAGCGTCGTACCAAAGGTCAAATCGCGATTGAAGCAGGCTTAGAGCCACTTGCTGATACTCTTTGGAATGAACCACAGCACGATCCTGAAACCGAAGCCGCTAACTTCATCAGTAGCGATAAAGGCATTGCTGATACCAAAGCGGCACTGGATGGTGCACGAGCGATCATCATGGAGCGCATTGCTGAAGACGCCAACCTACTTGAAAAGATTCGCCAACATCTCACGCGTAACTCTGAGCTCGTTTCACGTGTCGTGGCAGGCAAAGAGCAAGCCGGCGAGAAATTCAAAGACTACTTCGAACACAACGAAACACTCAACAAAGTACCTTCACACCGTGCGCTTGCGATGTTGCGAGGCCGAAATGAAGGCTTCCTAACGCTGGCAATGAATGCTGACCCTGAGCAAGAAGAAGGTGTACGCGGTTCATACTGCGAAAACATCATCTCTGATCACTACGGTATTACCCTAAGCAGCGCACCTGCAGATGCATGGCGTAAGCAAGTGATTAGCTGGGCGTGGCGTATCAAGGTTTCTATGCACATGGAAACTGAGCTGATGGGCGCGATGAAAGAACGCGGTGAAATTGAAGCGATTGAAGTGTTCGCAACCAACCTTAAAGACTTGTTGATGGCGGCGCCTGCTGGCCCTCGAGCAACTTTGGGCTTAGATCCGGGTTTACGTACTGGTTCGAAAATCGCCGTGGTGGATTCAACCGGTAAGGTTCTAGCAACAGAAACCATTTACCCTCACCCACCACAGAAGCAATACGACAAATCTGCACACGTGGTTGAGCAGATGGTTCGCCAGTTCAATGTTGATTTGATTGCGATTGGTAATGGTACCGCTTCACGCGAAACAGACAGCTTTGTTGCTGATGTGATTAAGCGTGGCAACCTAACAGCACAGAAAATCATTGTTAGCGAAGCGGGTGCGTCGGTTTATTCTGCTTCTGAGCTAGCGGCAAAAGAATTCCCGAATATGGATGTATCGATTCGTGGTGCGGTATCTATTGCTCGTCGTCTACAAGATCCATTGGCAGAGCTAGTGAAGATTGACCCAAAATCGATCGGTGTGGGCCAATACCAACACGACGTTAGCCAAACTCTGCTCGCTAAGCGCCTAGATGCGATTGTCGAAGACTGTGTAAACGCGGTTGGTGTTGATGTGAATACCGCTTCTGCAGCGCTTCTGACTCGTGTCGCTGGTCTTTCTAGCACCATCGCTCAAAACATCGTCGACTTCCGTGATGAGAATGGTCGTTTCGAAGCGCGTACTACCTTGAAAAAAGTCGCTCGTTTAGGGCCAAAAGCCTTTGAACAATGTGCTGGCTTCCTGCGTATCATGGATGGTAAGAACCCGCTAGATGCATCATCGGTTCACCCAGAAGCTTACCCATTGGTGAAAACCATCGCCGAGAAAAACCACAAAGACATCAAATCTCTGGTAGGTAACACAGACTTCTTACGTGGCTTACATGCGGTTGATTACACGAATGAAAATTTTGGTGTACCGACAGTAACCGACATCATCAAAGAGCTGGATAAACCGGGTCGAGATCCTCGTCCTGAGTTCAAGACGGCAACGTTCGCCGATGGCGTAAATAGCATGTCTGACTTAGAACCCGGTATGATCTTAGAAGGCGTGGTTTCAAACGTGGCTAACTTCGGTGCGTTCGTAGATATTGGTGTTCACCAAGACGGCTTGGTACACATTTCAGCACTGACCGATCGCTTTGTCTCTGACCCACGAGAAGTGGTGAAAGCGGGTGATATCGTGAAAGTGAAGGTGATGGAGGTGGATGTTCAGCGTAAACGTATTGCACTAAGCATGCGCATGAAAGATGAGCCTGGACAAGATAACCGCGCACAACGTTCAAGTGCACCTCGCACACAAAACCGCCCGAACCAAAACTCACAAGGTGGACAACGCCGTCGTGAGGAACCGCAACAAAACGCTGCGATGGGCGGTGCTTTCGCCGCTGCCTTCGCTAAAGCGAAAAAGTAATCCGTTAGCTCGTCTGTAAAACGGATGTGTTTAAAACAGAAAACCTGCATCCCTTAGGGTATGCAGGTTTTTTTATTATGTGTTCAAAAAAGACATCGAAGCTTGGTTGTATTCTTCGTGCTTATACTCAAAATAATTGGAGTTGCAGCTAGGCAACCTTTTCCCTACAAAGGAATGAAGTTCATCCCTATGAGCATAGAGGTTCTATGTGATTAGGGTGAACTTACGCAGTTAACAACGCTGCAGCTTCAAGTATGAAGAGTATAACTATAATACGACTAACATCTCTGACGGAGCATGAGGCGCAACAGCATGACCATAATGATATTTTATGACCTTACGTCGTTTCTCCATCTGTCCCTCCTGAATCGCCGCATCTAAAATATGCTTTGGCAGGCGGAAACGCATGGTATAGCCCTTTCCTTGATCAGCACTGTATGTTCTCAGAGCCAATAAGCTGAACAGCCTGTCAAAAGGATCTTGTGGCTTTTCATGGCTAACCGAATTGGCCTCTGACTCGTTCTCCATTTCATAACCTGGATGGTCTGAAGGATCCCAAGCCGACTGCTGCCTTCGTTTATCGTCCGGTTTTACCTTACGCTCTGCATTGGTTCTCGCCAATGCTACTGCGGGAGCAACAGGTTCTCGGACTCTATTATCACGCGCAACTTGCTCTGTTTGCACATTAACGGACGGGGCGATTAGTGGCACACTTACTGCAGTTGCAGGTGACACAATCATCGCGAACTCTCCTCAAGAATCGCCCATCACTGTTGCCATAACGCTGTCGTACTGACTCAGCACAACAGGCATAGCCCAACTTACCGCAATCAACTCATGAGAGAGTTAGGTCTGAGTATCATGCAATGCCTTGGTGTTATACCAATCGTAGTAAATAACTGCTCATCCTAGCTTGTTAAAATGCTTGATAACGGAGTTAGAAATTTTGATTGTAGAATAACTACTTATCAAAACTACTTGTCAAAAAAAAAGCAGCCTTGTTCTCAAGCCTTTTTCCTACGCTATTTTTGAACACTTACTTACTGTGATTGGTATTAGGTTATATATCGACCAATCCAGCAATAAATTTAGTGATTATTTTTGCGCGAAGCTAACTAGTTCACTGCAAAAGGCATCGGCTTCTGTCATAAACGGCGCATGTGAAGACTGCGTGAATATATATTGCTCGGTATGAGGCAGCGCTCTACCCAGATCTTTTGCTACCTTGATTGGCACTAATCCATCCAGTCGCCCGTATAAACGCAGCATAGGCACTGAAATCTCCGGCAGTTGTTCTCGCAAGTCAACATCCGACAGCATCTTTAAGCCGGCCAATAAAGAATTAGGATTCGGAAGCGGACGAGACAGTACCGCTTGCTTGAGTTGTTTTACATCTTGCCTTGCAGAAGGGCTGCCCATGGCTTGCAGTGCCATAAAGCGTTCGATAGTAGTTTGGAAATCTTCAACCAGCTGTTCGGTAAATGCGCTTAATACGTTTGGCTGAATGCCTCGCCATAACACGGGTTCTTTTGCAGCGGCGAATTTAGGAGAGCTGGCAACAGTTACCAATTTGCTTACGTAATCTGAGTGATACAAAGCCATGTGTGTTGCGACCAAGCCACCCAGTGACCAACCGACCCAAATAGCCTGCTTTGGAGCTTCGGCCAACAATTGCTGAGCTATCTCTTCAAGATCTTGAGCGTGGCAATGCGCGCTGTGTCCATACCCAGGAAGGTCAACAACATGCACTCGAAAATCAGCTTCTAACGCATCAACGGTTTGTTGCCATACCGCACCGTTCATTCCCCAGCCATGAACCAACACTAAATCAGGCCCTTGCCCAGAAACATGCCAATATAACGTGTCACTCATTCTCGATATTCCCTACTTTTTCCATCAGCGATAATCCGCGCTTTTCAGTATTGTGAGTAAAAGGAACACCATAACCCAAAAGCATCACGAGCTATGTTATCCGATTGGCTACAAAAACACACACCACGTCTGGTCACACCTCAATGCGACCTGTGTAAGCTAGATAAGTCGCACAGCGATACTCACCCGAGATGGTGTAATTCTTGTCTCAAACTCTTTGATCCAGTTCCTCGCTGCCAACGATGTGGTTTAAAAACGCTGCTCACAGTAGAGCAGTGCGGGCAATGTTTATCACAGCCTCCACCTTGGCATCGTCTCTATTGTGTTGGGGACTACACCTTTCCAACAGCACGTTACATTCAGCAAATGAAGTACGCCGATAAGTTTTGGTTTGCACGCGATCTGTCAAAGCTATTAGCTTCACGTATCGAACATCCTGCTTCGATGATCACCAGTGTCCCTCTGCATTGGCGTCGATATATTCATCGTGGCTTTAATCAAAGTCAGCTGCTCGCTAATTACACAGCTCAAGAACTTGGCGTTAAAGATGAGGTGCTGTTCCGTCGAATTCGCTCAACAGCTTCTCAGCAAGGGCTAACTAAATCCGCGCGATTACACAATCTAAAGAATGCTTTTACGCTTAGAAAACAAGACTTTCATGGAAATATCCCCTCTCACGTCGCGATAATTGATGATGTTGTAACCACCGGCAGTACTGTGTATCAATTATGCCAATTACTACTTGAAGTAGGTGTGAAAAGGATTGATATTTACTGCATCTGCCGCACTCCTGAGCCCTCTGGATAGAAGCTGTGAATCGCTACTTGTACAGCAATCCAACAAAAAAGGGCTGAATTACAAGTCTGACAGGAGTAGAATGGCGCTAATAACCTACAAATCTACTCAGGTATTCGTCGTGTCAAATATTACTATTACAGAAACAGCTCAAACTCACTTTGCCAATCTGCTGTCACAGCAGCCTGAAGGTACAAACATTCGTGTGTTCGTGGTAAACCCAGGCACACAAAACGCTGAGTGTGGTGTTTCTTACTGCCCAACAGATGCTATCGAAGCGTCTGACACTAAGCTTTCTTTCGACGCTTTCTCGGCATACGTCGATGAGTTAAGCCTACCATTCCTAGACGAAGCTGAGATTGACTTCGTGACTGACAAAATGGGATCTCAACTAACGCTTAAAGCACCAAACGCTAAAATGCGTAAAGTATCAGACGACGCAACTCTGATAGAGCGTGTTGAGTATGCAATCCAAACCCAAGTGAACCCACAGCTTGCTGGCCACGGCGGTCACGTTAGCCTAGTAGAGATCACTGAAGAAGGTGCTGCTATCGTTGCATTCGGCGGTGGTTGTAACGGTTGTTCAATGGTTGATGTAACGCTAAAAGAAGGCATCGAGAAAGAACTTCTTCAACAATTCGAAGGTGAATTGACAGCTGTTCGTGATGCAACTGAACACGATCGTGGTGAGCACTCTTACTACTAATCATTTTTACTACTAGGCACTTTACAACTAAGTGCTCCTACAACTAAGCACTCATACAGTCTTAGCCAGTAGATAGTTAAAGATTCAATCAAAAGGTTGATGCGCAAGCATCAACCTTTTTTTGTGTTTAAAACAGCAGAAGCACTCCTGAACCGTATATTTCTCGTTCAATGCTAACAATAGTGAGGCGTTACCATTTGCAGTAAGGTATTCAAGTGATCGCAATCGGTTCCTGCTCCAATAATTCTAGGATATGAAAGCTAGGATCTAGGAACTCACCGTCATTTCCCCTATATTAGAATGACTTTATAAGAAAGAATTCCAATGAGTTAAGGAGTGAGCGCAATGACAAAAAGGACCAAACCAGAAATTTTGGCTCAGCAAACTGTCGCTCAATCAAAACTGTTCTCTATCGAGTCTCTCGATTTACGCTTTTCAAACGGTGAAGAGCGCACTTACGAACGTATGAAGCCCAGCGGCCGAAACGCAGTCATGATGGTTCCGATTACTGAACAAGGCGATATTCTGTTAGTACGTGAATACGCTGCGGGCACAGAGCGCTATGAACTCGGCTTCCCAAAAGGTCTAATTGATCCAGGCGAACAACCAAATGAAGCCGCCGTTCGTGAACTAAAAGAAGAGATTGGCTTTGGTGCCAACAAGCTTACTCCTCTAAAAGAAGTGATCCTTGCACCCTCTTATTTCTCTAGCAAAATGACGCTGTTTATCGCAGAAGAGCTCTACCCAGAGAAACTAGAAGGTGATGAACCAGAGCCACTAGACATTGTGCGCTGGCCACTTGCTCAAGCCGAAGAACTGTTAACGCATCTCGACTTCTGTGAGGCTCGCAGTATTACCGCCCTACTATTAGCCCTTCGCGTATTAAACAATAATTAAAACAGTCAGAATCACTCGAAGAGTAAGAGAATATTTATGCCAATAACAAAAGATTTGTCTCACCTGCTGCCCTCTGTCATTGAGATTGCTCGCTCTGCTGGGCAACTGATCTTAGAGATCTACGAGAAAAAAGATTACGAAGAGTTTACCAAGAGTGATGATACGCCCGTCACTAGTGCTGATCTCGCCGCTCATAAACTGATCTCGAAAAAACTTAGCGAACTGACACCTGATATTCCGGTGTTATCGGAAGAAGCCGCTGATATCAGCCTAGAGCAACGTTCTCAATGGGATCGCTACTGGTTGGTTGACCCGCTGGACGGTACACAGGAGTTCATCGCACGAAGTGGCGATTTCGCGACAATCATTGCCCTAATCGAACACAACAAGCCGGTAATGGGCGTCGTGTACGCACCGGTTTCAGGTGTGAGCTATTACGCTTACAGTGGTAAAGGCGCTTGGAAAATTCCAGACCTTAATGACAGCGTTAAAATCAAAACGCATCGTCACGAGCTACCAAACCAATCGATCGCGATGGCAATCAGTCGTCGCCAAGACATCAATCGAATCACTAACCGTATGAGCTCTGCTTGGAACTACGACTTAGTTCCTCTTGGCTCTGCTGCGCTTAAGGCATGTTTAGTCGCAGAAGGTGCTGTGGACTGTTATCTACGTATTGGACCAACCGGAGAGTGGGATACCGCAGCAACCCAGTGCATTGTTGAAGAAGCTGGCGGACGAATCTTAAGTACCCAGTTAGAGCCGCTTTCGTACAATGAAAGAGAGACGCTTGAGAACCCGAACTTCATTGTGCTTGGTGATGCTGACTTACCGTGGGCAGAAATCTTACAAGGTAAAGACTAGGCTTGTTTGCTCTCTTTAACCGTCAGATATCCTCTAGATTCTCAGAACAAATAAAATGGGCACCTCATTGAGGTGCCCATTTTTTATATCTCGTTATTTGATAACCAACGGATGCTAGTTCAGAAGTAGATACCGGATTAAAAACGACCTTGGTAGGTAAACTGGTACTTACCTTGGCTGTCAGGGTTGCCCAACCACTTAAGCTGACTCTGCATCGCAGGTGGGAATTCAGCGCCCGGCTTAAACCATGCGGCCGAGGTGTAGCTTTGATTTGGCGTTACGCTCGCAGAAAACTCACTATCAACTTGAGCACTCTCCTGATTACCTTTCGCTGAAACAGTGCTGTTTTCACAACTGATGTCAGCAATCACAGGGCCAAAATCTAACGAGCCAACCGGAGAATCAACCGCAGCGCCCGACCAAGCAAGCGTACCTTCACCCGATTGGCACCAAGGTTGAGCATGAACCGCATGTTTGATAGTCAGTTCAACTTGTCCTGCAATAG
The DNA here is from genome assembly GCF_041439075.1 of Vibrio sp. FF145. NCBI lineage: Bacteria > Pseudomonadati > Pseudomonadota > Gammaproteobacteria > Vibrionales > Vibrionaceae > Vibrio > Vibrio sp. FF145. The sequence continues at coordinate 73,856 of NZ_JBGONH010000006.1, read as the reverse complement.
ACACTGGCTCTGGGATAGCAGGCGCATACTTCATCACGTTACTAGCTGGCATTGATGCCACTAAGTTTTCCGCGTAAGCACCGCTCATGCTATACCCGACAAGCCCTTTACCAGATAAGTTCATGTCGCTGTTACGTCCAAAGCGAACCGCAAGTTCTGCTTTGGCTTGGAATAGCTTAGAGAACTGGAAGTCCCACTGCACTGAGCCGTAATTGACACGCTGCCACGCAATATTGTTAGCGCGACCTTGCCAAACCGTGCCCTCAACACCTTCAATGCTTAAACCACGTACAACGGGCGCATGTTTGAGAACAAAAGAAGCCGGCAAGTGCAGCAACAAACTTACCGAGAAAAAAACGATAAAGATGCTGCTAAATAACAAACCATACTTAAAAGATAAACCGCGTTTCACATTAACCTCATTTAAACTGTAGTCGGTTGACGTCAATAACCCCAAGGCTATCAGAGCGATCAATATCCATAAACTCAACCTCAACACCCTGCTTTTCTTTCAGGTATGTCAGCCAATCAACAAATTGATTAAATGGCAAAGGTTTAATCCACACTTGCAGCATCTCGCCACGTGGTTGCACTCGTATCAATTCAATCTTGAAGCGACGCATAGATGCAGGCACGGATTGATTCAAAGGCTGACTAGCACTAATGCCACCATTGCCTCTTAGTTCAACCACTTCATTGGCTTTATTGGTAACCCAAGCCAGTAGTTGCTTTTCACTTTGAATGCGACTCTGTGCCAGTTCAGCTCGCTGACTGAGGGGCTGTATTAGCCCCCAATAAATGATACCTACTACCAATAAAATTGAGCAACCAACGACTAATCGTTGCTCTCTTTGACTTATTGAAGTCCACCACGCTTGGAGTGGCTCAATTATATTTCTCATCACTGATCTCCTTGCGCAGTTACTGACGGGGCTTAAGGGTAAAACTACCAAATACGGCATCGCCATTACGGTTCAATGGCCCTTGTTCAACGGAAAACTTCTCTTCAAGTTTCACTTTAGCCGTCTCAAAATGTTGAAAATCAGCGCTTTTAGCTTGTAATCGAACTTCAGAGCGATTGCCATCATAGCGAATGCTTTCGACTTCGATCGATTTCACTTGTCCTAACGTTTCTGGCAGCAATGCTAACCAACCAAGTAAGGAGTCACCATCGCCTGAGCCACCGTATTTCTTAGCTTCATCATTCATCTGACGCTTAAGGTAGCTTACTGTAGGAATTCGTTGTTTGCCTGGCAGAACGGCTCTAAAGATACGCTCACTCTCCATGCGATAGGCTTGTGCTTGTGCTTCGTATTGCTGCACCTTCAACACTTGTTGAGTCACAATCACGGCCACCAACAAGCAAGCAGCGATCGCCACCTTCTGCCATACACGCCAATATTTACTGAAAGAAGATTTGGTTTTAAAGGTGCCCGTCAGTAAATTTACGCCGCTTGTGATCGCTTGTTGGCTCAATAAGGACATCACCAATTCCGCAGGCTTTGCTTGCCATTCCATACCGCTTTGCTGCTGTACATCATCGCTCGGCATTGTGGTGTAGCTGAAGATAGTCGTAGGTTGCTCTTCGTCGTCAGCTACAACCCAATCACTTTGCAAAAACATCGCTAACCATGCTTCGCTGATTGATACGGCTTGATAGTTACCTTGACGTTGAGAGTGACCTTGGCGCAATAGCCAATGCTGGTCGATTTGCAACGCACTGATGCCTTGTTCTTCAACAGGCACGGATAGTGTATCTGGGAGCACCTTACGGAAAATAATATTGGCTTTGCGAAACTGGTCTAAAGCTTGTTTTAACCATTCGCGATCTACACCACACACAGTAGCGTGCGTTGCATCTTTATCTAAAATGGTTAGATGTAAGTCTTCGATATCTTGTGCCACTTCGTCTTCTAACAAAAATGGCAGCATAGAGTCGAACTGGCGAGCAGCACCTTTCGGAATTTCAACACGCTTAATTAAGCACTCATTTCCCGGCAATAAAGCGATACAGCTACGCTTTTCAGCGTAAGGCGTTAACTCATCAAGCTGATCCCAGCTAGACAGCTCACCACTTGCTATCACTTCTTGTTGGCTTGTCGACCAAACCAACCACTGCACTGGGCTTTGTGGCTCGCTACTCAGTCGAACGGTCAGAAACTCGCTCACGGATTCCTCCAAAACGACGGCGTACTACCGTCACTGTTTCTCTATTACTACTATAGAAAAGCGTTCGTATACGTACACGAGACTGCTCAACTAATACCTCTGCATCTAGCTCAAAATAGGCGCTATCTACAGTTAAATATGCTTTCGCTTGTTTGCTGACTTCTGCACTCACACCAACAATAGCAGGCTCAGCCATAAACGCATCCACCGAATCCCAGCCATCAAATGGGCGCTTGTCTATCAGCTGTTTGGCGTCCGATTCACTTAGACCGGGTGCAAACATTGCTTCCAGTAAAGATGCCTGCTTTTCCGAGATGGTATTCACGTTTAATCGGAAATCATCAGTGGGCAAAGCGCAAATAAATGGATGTACCTTTTCCATTGCCTCACCAGAGACCTGATAAACGGCTCGCAGCTCCGATTCATCTGCTATTAAGCCATTCGCCGCCAAATAAGCTGGCTTCATCGCCTCATAAGTGCTGTCTTCTACACCCGTAGAAGAGGTGGCTCGAGTATCAGAGTCCAGAAATTCCCAACTTGAATTTGCGATAACCTCAGCCTGATAAGGATCCACATCTTGGTTTTCCAGTAAGGTTTGCCAAACCTTCACTAAATAAGGGGTTTGGTTACTTGATGTCGTCGTAATCCCAGCGAGCGCATTAAGATTGAAACAAGCCTGCGCATCAACGATACGCCCTTTAACTTGGCCATAATCCAATGGGTATACCTGCTCTTCTAACGCCCATGGCTGGCTTAAGTTCACCGTATCACTATCTTTATAACTTTGCCTAATACCGTCTTGGACAAGCGCTTCTACACCAATGCTATACCAGTAAGCCTGTTGGTAATTCAGTTGATTGCCAACGCGCTTGAATTGCGTAAACAGACGCTCCGACATACTGCCAGCTATGGTTGCCATGATCGCCAAAAGCATCAGAATAATGATCAGCGCGACACCACGCTGCTTACGCCCCACAGCAGATCTTGTCAGTGCAGGCTTATTAGTTTGATGAATCATTATTCCCCTCATTACTGCCTGAAGAGTCACTATTTGCAGAATCATCGACCTGATCTAAGGCGCCACTTGGTGTGAGATAAACACGTTCTATCTCACCGTAATCTTTCAGTATCAGCTTAAGTCTCACCGCTTTAGGCAGTGATTTATCGGTTTGCCACTCTTTGCCCCAGCGGCTTTCGTCATAAAACTCGAACTCCAGGTTCTCAACATCATCAAGCAGAGGAGTAATCACACCTTGTTGGCCGGCAGGTGTATCGGGGTAACGCCACCATACACGCTCAAGCGTTTCCTCTTTTATGCGGTAGCCTACTTTGGTGACTTCTCCGCGAGGGAACTGCTGCTGTGGGTTGTGCCAACCAAGGCGAGTAAACATGATGCCAACACTGTCGGAATCCAGTAAATACTCTTTCATTAGGATCAGCTTAGATGATGCTTCTTCACCATTGGTACGAAATTGTCGTACCGCCATCTGGCGAAAATCATTATCTAAAATGACTAAACTGCGTTGCAGTTGATTTAAACGAGCACTGCGCTCAATAGAGAGTTCATTGCTTCGTTGGACCTGATTTACCACCTGATAAGCCGCCATGCTTAACGTGGAAAAGATGGCAATCGAGACCAAAACTTCGATTAAAGTAAAGCCTCTCCCTTTTGAAGATAGACCTTGTTTACGAGGCTCTCGCTTATTGGCGGACATGCTCTCGCTTGGCGACTTGCTCTTAGCTAACGACACGCTTTTAATTGACCACATAACTGCGCACCGTGACCACTGGAGACGCTTTCTTACTGGTTGCTGCACTCACATCAAACGCCTTTAATAAATTATCGCTGGTATCGATGGGAGTCACCTTCCAGAACCACTCTCTTCCCGCTAACTCTTGCGTGCCCTGCGCTTTTTTAAGCTTCTCAGGATGCAGCATGACTAAGGCCATCTGGTTATCAACAACCATCGCCGCGAAGGTTTTTTCTTCTAAATAACTGAGGGTATTAATGTGTTGGGTGACAGCACGAATCACACTGATCGCCGCCGTAGCGAAGATAGCGAGCGCAACTAATACTTCAAGCAGAGTCATTCCTCTAGAACCAAAAGGCATACCACGAGAACGATAAGGAGAACGGTTATTCCTCTTCATCTTCTTCTCCCGGCTCTAGCAGTCGAATCACACCATTATCCAACACCCGAATACGCCAACCATCTTGTATGGTGTCTCCGGTATTTGGATAAAACGACAATACAAATGGCGTCATTTCAGCACTCGACAAAATGTATATCTGAGGTGGCTTGGGCTTTTTTTCCTCTTCAAGATCCGCAAACATATCTTCATCAAACAAGCTTCCGGGATTGAACAAACGATCATCGTCTTCCCATGCGCCACCACCTAAAGTCAGTGACAACGCGAGTTCTTCCGGTAATTCAGTTGAAGAGGGGATTTTTTCAAATTCGACTTCTTGCCAACCTTCTGACTTAAGCGCCATCAAAACGTAAGTCGATTTCTTTTCATCGACACGAACGCCAAAATCCAAGCCACTCAAAATAGCCTCTTCATTGAGTAATTGAACTCGTTGATAGAAGCTTTGAGCGTATTTTTTAGCGACATCTTTGCTATTGGTCGGAATGGTCGCGATCACCGCGACCGCAGTTACTGACAGTAATACCAACACCAAAAGAATCTCAATCAAGGTGAAACCTGGCTGTGTTTGCTTAGTTTTCACCTTGGAGACTCCATCTGTATACGTCTTACCATCAATAACGTATCAACTAACACGAACTGTTCACCAACAGGAACTTATCAAGCGACAATAAACCGAAGCTTATTGGAAATCTTGCATGTTCCAGTTACCGATATCCGCAGCGATACCTTCACCGCCTTCTTGGCCGTCAGCACCAAGCGTAAAGATATCGATAGTACCGTTATCACCTGGGCTTAGGTATTGATACTCATTGCCCCATGGGTCGTTAGGCAGACGCTTAATGTAGCCACCGTCACGGTAGTTACGAGGCTCTGGACTGCTTGGCTTAGAAACCAATCCATCAAGGCCTTGATCCGTTGTTGGGTAAACACTGTTATCCAGTTTGTACATATCTAGCGCGTTCTCTAGCGCCACGATATCCGTGATGGCTTTCTGTTGATCCGCCTTCTCTTTGTTACCCAAAAGGTTAGGAACAACAAAGCTGGCTAAAACACCAAGAATAACCACAACAACCATCACTTCCAATAGAGTAAAGCCTGACTGTTTTTTCATTTTATTTTTCATTATTTTCTCCAAATTACAGATAGCGAGTTAAGGGGAATGGTGTCCTTCTTCTCGATAATCCAAAAACTAACGTCTGATGAGCAGTAGGTTATCCACTCATTAAATTGTTCATTTCAAGCATCGGCATCAGTGTCGCCATCACGATAAACAGCACCAAACCGGCCATCAACGCGATAAGCGCTGGGGTGAAAATGCCTAACGCGATATTGACCGTCGACTCAAAGCTTTGGTCTTGGTTGTCTGCCGCTCTTGTCAGCATCTGTTCCAACTGACCACTCTGCTCACCACTGGCAATCATATGCAGCATCATCGGTGGAAAGAGTTTGGTTTGATCCAACGCTTTACGTAGGCTTGCGCCTTCTCTAACACTGTCTGAAGCCTGTAATACTTGTTGTTTCACATGTTGATTCGACATCACATCAACCGCGACCTTCATCCCTTCAAGGATTGGAATCGCACTCGAGGTACAAATTGAGAGTGTTCGTGCAAAACGAGAGGTATTGATCCCTTTCGCAATCTTGCCGATCAGCGGAATACTCAATAGTTTGCGATCCCAACTCATGCGAACACCCGGCTTTTTTAGCGCGGTCTTAATCAACACAATCACACCAATGATCAACAACAGTAATTGGATGCCCCAATTCTGGATAAATTCACTCGATGCCAATAAAAATTGTGTCGACTGAGGAAGCTCTTGGCCCATTTGGATAATAGGCTCGACGATCTTAGGTACCACGGTTGCCAACAGGAACGAAACAATCGTCACCGCAAACACCACCAGCACCACAGGGTAGATCATCGCTTGTAGCAGCTTAGAGCGCATCTTCTGACGATTTTCTGCGTAATCGGCCAGTCGCTCCAATACCGCATCTAAGTGACCAGACTTCTCACCCGCCGCAACCATGGCCCTAAACAGTTCATCGAAGATGTGTGGATAATCAGACAAGCTATCCGCTAGCGAATAACCTTCTGTCACTTTAGATCGGACTGCCAGTAACATAGTTCGAATACGTGGCTTTTCAGACTGCTCAGCTACCGCTTTCAAGCACTCTTCTAGCGGCATACCTGATTGAACGAGCGTGGATATTTGACGAGTAGTCAACGCAAGATCTGGCGTACTGATACCACGCTTAAAGCTGGTCGAAGGCTGAGTACCTTTCGCATTTTTCGCCTTAGCTTCGGTCATCTCAACCGGCATTAAACCTTGTTCTTTTAAACGTTGGCGAGCCTGACGAGCATTATCCGCTTCAATCGAACCCTTTTTGCTCTTACCTTTGGCATCCAGCGCTTTGTATTCAAATGCCGCCATACTAGACTTCCTTAGTCACTCGCATCACTTCTTCTAAGGAAGTTACCCCTTTCAGAACTTTGCTCAAGCCATCATCTCGAATACTTGGTGTTGTGCCACGAATTGCTTTTTCAATCGCCTGTTCACCCGCTTCACTGTGAATCAGCTCTTGTACCGAATCGTCAATCATCAGTAGCTCATGAATACCGGTACGACCTCGATAACCTTTATGGCCACACTCTTCACAACCTTTTGCATGGTAAAGTGTGAGGCTCTCTTTCTTCTTCATACCAAACAGCTTTTTCTGTTCTTTATCGGCTTCGTAAGGTTCTTTACAGTCGTTACACAGAGTACGAACCAAGCGCTGAGCCAAAACACCCAGCAGAGAAGAAGAGATCAAGAAAGGTTCAATGCCCATATCACGCAGACGCGTGATCGCACCGATTGCCGTATTGGTGTGAAGAGTCGACATGACTAAGTGACCCGTCAAAGAGGCTTGAACAGCGATCTCAGCAGTCTCTAAATCACGGATCTCACCAATCATTACCACATCCGGGTCTTGACGAAGAATCGCACGTAAGCCGCGCGCAAAGGTCATATCAACCTTAGGGTTTACCTGTGTTTGACCAATACCATCAATATCAAATTCGATTGGATCTTCAACGGTAAGGATGTTGCGTTCGTTACTGTTGAGTTCTTGCAGGCCAGCGTACAAGGTCGTTGATTTACCCGAACCCGTAGGACCGGTAACCAAGATAATACCGTGTGGGCGCTGAATAAGTTTACGGAAGTTCTCGTGGTTCTCTGCCGTCATACCCAAACTGTGTAGATCTAGACGAGTGGCGTTTTTATCCAACAGACGCATTACCACACGTTCACCGTGTGAAGAAGGCATGGTAGATACACGCACATCAACCGCTCGGCCACCGATACGCAGAGAAATACGACCATCTTGTGGCACGCGTTTTTCCGCAATATCCAATTTAGCCATAACCTTTACACGCGAAACCAACAGCGGAGCCAGTTTACGGCTCGGCGCCAACACATCACGTAACACGCCATCAATACGGAAACGGATAGACAGTGATTTCTCAAAGGTTTCGATATGAATATCCGAAGCGCCTTCTTTAATCGCCTCACCCAACATCGCATTAATTAACTTGATGATCGGTGCGTCGTCTTCTGATTCAAGCAAGTCTTCGTCTTGTGGCAACTCTTCCGCTAACGAGAAAAAGTCGTCATTGTCGGCACCAATATCTTCCATTAACTGTCGAGCTTCCGACGAGTCACGCTGATACGCGTCCGTCAGTTTTTTATCAAATTCGTCTGCGCTGATCGCTTGTGGCGTGAAGCCATTTTTCACAACACGGCTCACTTCAATGATCGCCGCCGATTTCAGAGGTTCAACATAATAAAGCACCGGCGCGCGCTCCGGGTGCTGATATTCCAACACCATCTTGTAGCGATTCGCAAAGCTAAACGGCAAGCGCTGATAAGTACGTGCCGCCCCTACCAATTCAGCCATTATTCTGCTTCCATTTGATCGATGAAGGCTTGGATTTCAGCAGGATGATTCATGCTATCGCCAAACTTAGGAAGTACTGGAATATTATCGTTATCCATCAGTTTCAAGCCTTGCTCTGCCTTGTACAGTTGCTCAGCACGAATAAAGTTGTATTTGCGCTGCGTGATACCATCTGCAGTCATGCCATCACGAATAATGGTTGGCTTGATGAATACCATTAGGTTCTTTTTCTCAACCTGAGTACTGGTTGATTTGAACAGGTGTCCAAGGACAGGAATATCACCCAAGAATGGGACCTTAGACTCACTCTCCAATGCGCGCTCATCAATCAGGCCACCCAACACCAGCATTTGACCATCTTGAACAATCACTGACGTATTTAGCTGACGCTTAGCAAAACGAACATCTACTGCTCCGTTTGCCCCTAATACGTTCGATACTTCTTGTTCTATTTGCAGTTGAACCGAGTCACCTTCATTGATTTGCGGCACGACTTTTAGCTTAATACCCACTTCTTTACGTTCAACCGTTTGGAATGGATTATCGTTGCTTGAACCTGCTGTAGAACCGGTTAGAACGGGCACCTCTTCACCCACAATGAATGAAGCCTCGCCGTTATCCATTACCGTAATACTTGGAGAAGACAGAATGTTTGAGTTTGAATCGGTTGCTACCGCACTGATCAACGCTGTCCAGTCGCCCATAACCACACTCATTGCAGCACCATTAACGCCAGAAAGAGCAGATGCTAACGTTGAATAGTCACCCTTTTCTGTCGTGGTTTCATTACGTAGGAAATTATTATCCTTATCGTAAACCGCTTTAGTTGTTGTCGAGTCTTTTGCTTCTTCTAGACCCACCATCACACCGCCAATCGATGCACCGGTATTGCTGTACTGAATCATGGCACCCGTTTCTAGGTTGCCCCACTGCACACCCAGGTTAACGCCGTCACCTTCTGCCATTTCAACAATTAAGGCTTCAATCAAAACTTGAGCACGACGGATATCGAGTTGAGCGATCACGTCTTGCAGCGCGTTCATGATGTCTGGCTGTGCGGTAATCACCAACGAGTTAGTATCGCTGTGAGCCGAAATCATCACTTGGTTGCGCTGCGATGAACTGCCTTTGGTTGATGTTTGTTTCTCTGATTGCAGGTTGTCAGACACGCCTTTCAGCACATCGACTAAGTCTTCCGCTTTTGCGTATTTAAGGTAGATAACTTGGTTGTTACCCTTAGTCGCCATTTCAACATCAAGCTGTTCAATCAACTTTCTTAAACGACTGCGTACTTTAGGGTCGCCTGAGATAAGAATTGCATTAGTACGCTCATCGGCAACTAATTTAGGCTGCAGGAAGGCAGGGGTGTTTTTAGCATCTGTGGTTTTACTTAGTGCATCGACTATACGCACCATCTCCGCGGCGGAAGCATTCTTTAGTTCAACGACCTCAATCTCTTTATCACCCGCTTGGTCTACACGCTTGATGATCTCTGCTAAACGGTTTACAACCGCCGCACGGCCGGTAATCAAGATGATATTTGCAGGATCGTAGTGCACCACGTTGCCCGCGCCCGCGTTGTCATTCAGTTGACGAAGCAGAGGAGATAGCTCACGAACCGAGACATTACGAACCGTCACAACACGTGTTACAACGCTGTCGCCTGTGATCGAATCACGGTCGCCAACAACTGGGATTGCCGAGGTTTTAGAATCTTTCGCTTTGATGATCTTAAGAACACCCGAGTCCATTTCAACGACTGCATAGCCGTACACTTCTAATACGTTTAAGAAGAAGCTGTAATATTGCTCTTCATTGAGTACGTCGTAGCTGCGTACATCGATTTTTCCGCGCACCGAAGGGTCGACGATGATCGTCTTCTCTAGATTACGACCAACAATATTAATAAACTCTTGAATATCAGTGCCTTTAAAGCTGGCACTAAAATCACTCGCGATGGCGGCGGGTGTACAGATTAAGCTTCCTGCCAATAACCATGCACTTTTCTTAAACCAATGCTTCACGTACTTCTCCTACACTTTCGTCCTTCGTTAGACGCAAAGTTTTAAAATTCAATAAACACTTCATGTTGTTGACCATCTCTCTCGACGACGAGGTTTAGCTCTGTCAGCTCTGAGATAGAACGGAATATGTTGCCCATAGCAGCGGGGTCTGTCAGGTCTTGCCCATTTAACTGAGTCGCGATATCTCCGTTTTGGAGCCCTACTGAGTTAAAAAGTTCTGAATCTTTGCCTGGACTCACTCGATAACCAATCACTTTATCGTCGCGCTTGACCTGGGACAGTCGAACATATTGGAAGATTTGTTGCGGATCTTTCATTATCTTCGCTTTAATTTCATCTAGTTTTTGCTCTGCCGAAGCAGGGTTATTACCACGAACCGAAGAAGAAGCGCGAGGTGGCGCAGGGGCTGAGACAGCTAAACGCTTGTACTCAATACCTTCAAGCATCAAGGTTTCGTCTCGACCTGAGTTATCAATAATCACACGGTCGACTAATACGGCTTTAAGCTTAGCTCTAGTGCCTTCTATCTCTTCATTAATTCCGTAGGTCGCCTGCGTACCGCGATTGGCAATCACCGCTAAGCTCCGCTTTGGATTAGAACTGGCAACAGCACCGACCAAAACTAGATTTAATCGTGTCTTTGGCGCATCTTGGATAACTTGCTGTTCAACCACAACTGGCGTTGTTGGGTTATAGGCACCAAAAAGGTTGCTCCGCTGCAAAGAAGAGATATCCAGGGTCGATTGAGGAGTAGAAGACGATGAAGCTGTTGCTTTCCAAGGCACGACGGTTTGCTCAGCAGGTTCAATAAACCATGCAAGCTGTCCTAAAATCCATGCGGAAGCTGCAATCAACATACAACACATCGCTAGGCTTAGTTTCTGCTGAAGTACAAATCCATTTTCTAATAAGCGGCTCAACACAGGAGAATTTCCTGCGCGATTCTTGAGCTCTAAAAAGTTCACTTTCCTTGCCCCTTTTCATGACGACAAATGCTGCAAATCATTAAACTTTCAGCTTTTTTATTCATTCGTTCGATACCAAGCTTATTTAAGCATAAGATCCTGAACTATATCATAGCAAATCTATAAAGCGGCATTACATGGCTATTTTGTATTATGACTTGAAAAAAATGCCAACCGCCTCCACTTTAAGCTTCTACTTAATGTAATTAAAAGCATGTTGCGCACTGTTCATTACAGTTAAACCGCATTCATTTCTCACTTAATAAGGCACAGCCCTATATGAAAACTACTAATGAAGCTGTCAGACTCGATAAATGGTTGTGGGCAGCTCGTTTTTACAAAACCCGGTCTATTGCTCGCAATATGGTCGATGGTGGCAAAGTCCACTATAATGGTCAGCGCAGCAAGCCAAGTAAAATTGTCGAACTTGGAGCAGTGATTACCCTGCGCCAAGGTAATGAAGAAAAGACGGTGACAATCGAGAAAATCTCGGCCCATCGTGGTGGAGCTCCTATAGCTCAAACCCTCTATGAAGAAACCACCGAGAGCTTGGCAAAGAGAGAAGAGTTTGCAACACAACGTAAACTGAACGCTCATAGCCCAGCACCAGAACGTCGCCCAGATAAAAAGCAACGTCGTGACATCATCAAGTTCAAGACTCAATAAGCTAGAAGGAATAGCCAAATGGCCAACCCAATGTCTACAAGTAATGTTTTAAATCGCTACCTATTTGAAGACCTATCAGTTCGTGGTGAATTGGTACAGATGGACGAAGCGTACCAACAGATTATTTCTAGCAAGGAATACCCAGCGCCAGTACAAAAGCTGTTGGGTGAGCTACTGGTTTCAACGACGCTACTAACAGCGACTCTAAAGTTTGAAGGCTCTATCACGATGCAACTGCAAGGTGATGGCCCTGTATCTCTAGCTGTTATCAATGGCGATAACGATCAGAAGATCCGTGGCGTTGCTCGCTTTGATGGCGACATTGCCGACGACGCTGGCCTGCACGATCTAATAGGTAAAGGTCACCTAGTGATCACTATCGATCCTAAGAAAGGTGAGCGTTACCAAGGTATCGTTGGTCTTGAAGGTGACACTTTAGCTGAAGTCCTTGAAGGTTACTTCGCGAACTCTGAACAGCTAAAGACACGCCTATGGTTGCGCACGGGCGAGCATGAAGGTAAAGCACACGCTGCGGGTATGTTGCTACAAGTGATGCCAGACGGCACCGGTACGCCAGACGACTTCGAGCACCTAGAGCAGCTAACTGACACAGTTAAAAATGAAGAGCTATTCACTCTAGAAGCAAACGAACTGCTTTACCGTTTGTACAACCAAGAGAAAGTACAACTGTTCACACCACAACCGGTTGAATTCTTCTGTGGTTGTTCACGTGACCGAAGCGGTGCCGCTATCATTACTGTCGCTCAAGAAGAGATCTACGACATTCTTAGCACGGAAGGTAGCGTTGCTCTACACTGCGATTACTGTGGCACGAACTACTCGTTCGACAAGAATGATGTTGACGCTCTGTATGCAGAAGCAGCAGATAAAGGCAGCAATACGGTTCATTAATTTACGGCGTACCAAAAACACGTAATTTACCCCAAAAAGGTCAGCACAACGCTGGCCTTTTTTGTGATCAAAATAGCGCAAACTCCGTAACATCTCGTAATAAAATCACCTCTTAATTTTAATCAATTAATAATGTTCTCTCCTCTAGCGCAAAGGTTTGCGTACAGGATAGACTAGTCAGGCCAATATGTGATGAGGCGCTTAAAACCCCATGGTTAATATGGATATTTTTTGAGCTATATCCCTGTTTCCCCCGAGCCTCGTTGCTAGCATGGTGAGCAGATAACAATAAAAAATTAATACAAAATCCCTACAAAATATCCTACAAGGAGCACCTATGACCGTTATGGAACATACTAAGGCTGCACAAATTGATCTAACTAAGCACGGACTGACTGGCGTTACTGAAGTTCTTCGTAACCCTAGCTACGAGCAGTTATTCGTTGAAGAGACACTGCCAGGTTTGGAAGGCTACGAAAAAGGCGTAGTAACGGAACTAGGCTCTGTTGCGGTTGACACTGGTATCTTTACTGGCCGCTCACCAAAAGATAAGTACATTGTTAAAGATGACACCACGCGCGATACCATGTGGTGGTCAGATCAAGGCAAAAACGACAACAAACCGATTACAACTGAAGTATGGGATGAGCTTAAAGAGCTTGTGACAACTCAGCTATCTGGCAAGCGCCTGTTTGTCATCGACGGTTACTGTGGTGCTAACCCTGATACGCGCTTAAGTGTACGTATTATTACTGAAGTAGCGTGGCAAGCGCACTTCGTTAAGAACATGTTCATTCGTCCAACAGACGAAGAGCTAGCAACGTTCGAACCTGATTTCGTGGTAATGAACGGTGCTAAAACAACTAACCCTAACTGGGAAAAGCAGGGGCTAAACTCTGAAAACTTCGTTGCTTTCAACCTAACAGAGCGCGTTCAAATCATCGGTGGTACTTGGTACGGCGGTGAAATGAAGAAAGGCATGTTCGCAATGATGAACTACTTACTTCCTCTGCAAGGCATTGCTTCAATGCACTGTAGTGCTAACGTCGGTGAAGAAGGCGATGTAGCGATTTTCTTCGGCCTATCAGGTACCGGTAAAACAACCCTATCAACCGATCCTAAACGTGAGCTAATCGGTGATGATGAGCACGGTTGGGATGACGATGGTATCTTCAACTTCGAAGGTGGTTGTTACGCCAAGACCATTCGCCTATCTAAAGAAGCAGAACCTGAAATCTACAATGCTATCCGTCGCGATGCGCTACTAGAAAACGTAACGGTTCGTGGCGATGGTTCTATCGATTTTGATGACGGCTCAAAAACCGAGAACACTCGTGTTTCTTACCCGATTCACCATATCGACAACATCGTTAAGCCAGTATCAAAAGCCGGTCACGCTCAAAAGGTTATCTTCCTGACTGCTGATGCATTTGGTGTGTTACCACCTGTTTCTAAACTGACTCCAGAGCAAACGAAGTACCACTTCCTATCTGGCTTCACTGCGAAACTAGCAGGTACAGAGCGTGGTATTACTGAACCAACACCAACGTTCTCTGCGGCATTTGGGGCGGCATTCCTAACTCTTCATCCAACTCAGTACGCTGAAGTACTTGTGAAGCGTATGGAAGCAGCTGGCGCTGAAGCTTACCTTGTGAACACTGGTTGGAATGGCACTGGCAAACGTATCTCAATCCAAGATACTCGTGGCATCATCGACGCTATCCTAGATGGCTCAATCGACCAAGCTGAGACTAAGGTTATCCCTATGTTTAACCTAGAAGTACCACTAGCGTTGCACGATGTTGACCCAGCGATTCTTGATCCACGTGACACGTACACTGACCCTCTACAATGGGAAAGCAAAGCGAAAGATCTAGCAGAGCGCTTCATCAACAACTTTGATAAGTACACAGACAACGCTGAAGGTAAGTCACTGGTTGCGGCTGGCCCTCAACTGGACTAACCCAATCATCTGCTCGGGCCAAGCCAAAAGCGAACGCCCAATTTAAAATGATATTTTTGTAGCAAGCCCCTCTTTTGAGGGGCTTTTTTGTTGCTGCTTGACCCTTTTTGTTCCACTCTGTTTTAAGACGATTGAAATTTAAGGCTTTCAGGGAATGAAAAAGGTATTCATGGTGTTCGGCATTGCGTTGGCTATCGCCGTTGCAACTATCGCAGCATTGCTATTAAGCCTGCAAACCCAATACCGTACGGATATTACTAACTTTTTTATCAAACATGCGATTGAACAACCTGTGCTCATTGAAGATGTTGAGTACCAGTCGCCTTATCACATCACCTTAATGGGCATTACCCAAAGCCAACCTGAAAAACAAACACCGCTGTATATCGACAAGATTGACCTTTGGTTCAGCTCCAGCTCGATTACGGAGGCCAAACTGGTCTTTGAATCTGTTTTGATCAGCGGACTGCAGTTAGAAGCCGACGACCTAGAAACGCTCGCCTCTTTATTTACCCAGCCAAGCATTAAGATCCACCAGCTGGCCATCAACAATCTCGACTTTTCAACCCCAGACTTTAACGCGCGAGGCATCGATCTTCAGATCTCCGACCCAACGTGGAACAACGACAACTCACTTCTACCTTATGGAAAAACCCAACTTTCTGCCTCACAGCTGTATTGGCAAGGCGAAGCGTTCGATAACCTGTTGATTGACCTAGATCTTAAACCAAGTGATAGCACCCTGTATGGCGCTTCGTTTGACTGGCGTGGTGCCAAAATTTCTGGTCAAGCAGAGCAGTATCAGCAAGATTGGTCGTTGGTGAATGTGACCGTCGATGGCTTACGACTCAATCAGAAACAGACCCAAAGCCTACTAAGCAAAGAGTGGGATGTGCCAGGTATTCAGATCAATCACATCAATAGCTTAGATATTCTGCGTAGCGATGTAGAGTGGCAAGATGGCCACCTCGCAGCTTTTGATGCCTCGTTAGAAAATATCCAACTGCCTTTTGAGCTGTGGAAGCAACAGAGAGCCATTTTCTCTCTGCAAGCAGAGGGAGTGAGCATTGATGATGACATGTTCATAGAGCCAAGTATCAAGCTCAATTTAGATCCGAACCAGATTCTGATTGAAGACTTCTATACTCAATTCCTACAGGGCACTGTTCAACTTAATGGCAAAGTAACCCCTAACAGCATTCTATTAGCACAGCTCGACCTGCAAGGTATAAAGTGGATTACGGAAAGCCAAGATAGCCCTCTACCCGCCACTCGCTTGATACCTTGGCTCACGCAGCTCCAGAATGTCGAAATCAGCCGAATTAACATAGAACGCAGCCAACTTATCCAACTCGCACAAAAGCCTTACTGGCAGGTCTCAGGATTACATATCGAGGGGTATCAAGTTCAACTTCTACAGGATAGAAAGCTAGGTCTGTGGCAAGGAAAGCTGATGGCCAGCGCGAATGATGCCAGCTACCAAAACATTATTAGCGCACAGCCGGTGGTTGAGATGAATAGCGAGCAAGGAAAATGGACGCTGACACGCCTGTTTGTCCCACTAAAGCACGGCTATATTGAAGCCAACGCAACACTCAACTTCAACAAAATCAGTAAGCCATGGAGCTTAGAGATCTCTGCCGATGGATTACCGATAGCACCCATGTTACAGCAACTTGAACTACCGCTCGACGCAACCGGTTATGGCGAATTTGAACTTCAAGCTGCGGGTTTATACGGCGATTCATTAATGCTCGGCTATTCCACAACAGGTCAACTCACTGGTAGCGTTCGCCAAGGTGTGATGACCTTTAATGATAAGCTTTCTGAAACATCGACTGATAACGTGTTTGAAATTCCAGAGCTCAATGCGAATTTTGACCGTGGACGCTTCACACTTGAACCAGTGCACATTATTGGTGCATCGGCAGCAGAGCAAAGCGAACAAAGGATTCAAACGTTAAATGGCGAAATGTCTGGGGAGCTCGACTTGCTAAAGGCAGAGCAACACACTCTCTCTATTTCACTATCCGACCCATGCCACCAAATATCAGGAAAGCTCACCCAAGCTGAGTATTCCGAGATTAACGACTGCCAACAAAAAAGCGCCACTCCACAAGAGTAGCGCCTTCTATCTGTATCTTTATCTGCTAGCCATTGTCAGCTATACGCTTACGTTGGAGTCCGTTGATAATCTCTTTTTGTAGTCAGGGATCAGCATATAGGTTCCCGTAAACTCAACCGCCTCCACGTCGCCACTGTTAATGGTCACGTGAATGATGATACGAGCTTTTCTGCCTGACGCGAGGCGATCTAAATCGCCACTGATCCCATCCAATGACGTGGATGCCACTGGGTTTTGCTCAACTGGATGACGATAACGAATATTACTATCTGCTAGTACGATATCACCAGTCAACCCACGCTCCTTCATTAGTAACCAAGTCATACCCCAACCGGTTAAGGTCGCCAAAGTAAAGGCTGAGCCAGCAAACATGGTGTTATGAGGGTTAAGGTTTGGATTCAACTGAGCGCTACACTCGAACTGATAACCCGTGTATTGGTTAATCTTGATGCCCATCTTGTCACTGATCGGGATCTGATGCTCCCAGCGCTGCTGAAGCTCATTACACCATTCTGGTTTGCGCAGTACATCAGCCATTGGGTCAAGGTGCTTAACCATCTGCTGGTGACGTACAGGGCCGCGTTGATCGTTAATCTCACCACGACGCTCAAACTCATTCTTCTCATAGAATGAGATCGCATCTTCACGAGCATTACACACCAAACGCTTCGCACCTTCTTGACGTGCCAGTGACTCTAGCGCAACCAAGATAAGTGAGCCCATGCCTTTGCTTTGGCGAGAGTTCTTCACCGCCATATAGCGAATCTGCCCCTCTAGATCTGGGGTGATATAGAGACGACCAATCGCCATCGGGCGACCTCGACCATCAACAATCATGCGATGGTGACTCATTGGGTCATATTCATCGCGCTCTGAACCGACCGGCATTCGCCAAGGTTCACGGAGCATTTGCCAACGAAAATGGTAATACTTGTTCAGTTGATTTTCGGTGGTCGGGGTTATGAGTTTAAACATGCTTATTCCTTTAAGCCTAAACCTGCAGCCAGAATGTCACTGGGCCATCATTAACCAAAGACACTTTCATGTCGGCTGCGAATCGGCCACGTTCCGTTGGCAACACTGATTCACATTGGTCAGAGAAGTAGTTGTAAAGACGCTCTGCATCTTCTGGGTGAGCACCGCGAGAAAATCCAGCTCGTGTCCCTTTCTTGGTGTCAGCTGGCAAAGTGAATTGAGACACCACTAATACCTTACCTTCTACCTGCTTCACGTTAAGGTTCATTTTATCGTCTTCATCTCCAAAGACACGATAAGTGGTCACTCGTTCCATCAAACGTTTGGCTTTGGCTTCGTCATCACCTTTTTCTACACCTAACAGAACTAATAAGCCTTGCTCAATCTCACCCACTACTTCGCCATCAACACGGACGGCAGCTTCACTTACTCTCTGGATCAGTGCTATCACTGTTGTTTCCTTGCTCTGTAATTTTGTCTTTATCCGACGAGTGTACCATTTCTTGAGAGTCACTCCACTGTTCCTGCTCGCCCAACGCGGCCGTCACTTCAGCACCCACTAACACAATCAACCAGCACAAATAGACCCAAACAAAAAGAATGGGAATCGCCGCTAATGCGCCATAAATCAACTGGTAAGACGGAAACTGAGTAATGTAAGCTGCAAAGCCTTTCTTGCTGAGTTCGAACAACAGAGCCGCCACTAGAGAGCCAGCTGCCGCATGAGAAAAGTGAATCTTTTTGTTGGGAACCAACAGATACAGACCGAAAAACGCAAAGAATGAGGTAATCAAAGGGAGCTTGCGAATCACGGTATTAAAAGCACTCGACACGACTTCGTTTTGTAACAAGTTTAATGATGTCACATACGACGTTGCAGCAATGCTCGCTCCGATCAAAATAGGCCCAAGTGTTAGCACCATCCAATACATCGAAAAAGACAACACAGCACGTCGCTTTTCCGTTACTCGCCAGATGTAGTTTAGGTTTTTATCAATATTGGAGATCAGCATCAGAGCGGCAATGAATAAGAACACACTGCCCACCGCCGTCATCTTGCCGGTATTAGCAACAAACTCCAGTAAAGCACCATGCACCGCATCCCCGGAAGCGGGAACAAAGTTGGTAATAACGAAGTTTTGAATCACTAAACCAACATCAGCAAAAACTGAAAATGACGACAAAATAGAGAGCAAAACCGTCAACATCGGTACGATCGAGAGCAAAGTAATGTACGCCAAGTACCCTGCATTCACATTAACTCTATCGTGCGTCATCCGCGTAAGAAGATAGCGGGAAAACTGGATGCTTCCTGTAGCTGCCTTTTTTATCTTCAACTTGTAACTCCCTGGTAACTCGTTCATAGTCCTAATTAATATTCCGTTGTATTAATCACAGTAAGTAAATGTTCAAAAATAGCGTAGGAAAAAGGCTTGAGAACAAGGAAGCCCTTCTCGGCAAAGAATAGTTTCGATAAGTAGTCATTCTACAATCAAAAATTCTAACGCCGTTATCGAGCATTTTAACAAGCTAGGTTGAACAGTTATTTACTACGATTGATATTATTTAACTATAGGAAACTAGGATGCCTTATTTAATAGTTATAGTCCTCTCTATTTTTACTCTTACTGGATGCCAATCAGCTTATTACTCCGCAATGGAGCAAGTGGGTTACCACAAGCGTGACATTATGGTCGACAGAGTGGAAGACGCTAAAGAGTCGCAACAGGACGCTCAGGAAGAGTTTACTAGCGCACTTGAAGCTTTGAGTAGCCTGACTAATTTTAGTGGCGGCGACCTTGAAGACATGTACAACAAGATTAATGATAAATACCAAGACAGTGAGAAAGCCGCACAAAATGTCAGTGACCGAATTGCTGCGATTGAAGATGTGTCGGATGCGCTATTTGCAGAGTGGCAGGGAGAGTTGGACCTTTACACCAGCGATTCACTGCGTCGTTCAAGTGAGAAAAAGCTGCGTGAAACCAAATCATCTTACCAGACCATGCTGTCAGCGATGAAACGGGCTGAGAAGAAAATGGATCCGGTACTCAACACTCTTCGCGACAACACGCTTTATCTCAAACACAACCTCAATGCGAGTGCCGTTGGTTCATTGCAGGGAGAGTTTATGAGCTTAGAAAAAGACATCGCCTACGCGATAGAACAGATGAATGCGGCGATAGCAGAATCGGATAAGTTCTTGGCTCAACTGAACCAGAAGTAGCACTACAGAGAAACAACAGCATGCAGCCTATCATTATTACTGGCGGCCCCGGAGCCGGAAAAACAACTCTGATTAATGCCTTGGGTGACGCGGGTTACCCAATATTTTCAGAATCCTCTCGCCAATTGATAGAACAGCAGAGCCAACTTGAAAACGGTATCTTGCCTTGGTTAAACCTACCGGGCTTTGCTCGCTTGTGCTTAGACGTGATGAGCGAGCAAAAAGAGCAAGCCCGTCAGCATCCAATTGCTTTTCTTGATCGCGCCATTCCAGACATTTGTGGCTATTTGGCTCAGGCGAAACTAGAGATAAACACAACCTACCGAGAAGCGAGCCAAGGTTATCACCCCCAAGTGCTGTTCTGTCGTCCTGAGGCATCGATTTACGTACAAGATGATGTGAGACCTTATCCGTTTGAGGAAGCGTTAGACATTCACCACGCGCTAGTCAGAGTCTATCAAGAGCTTGGCTATGAGGTTGTCGAGGTGCCATTTATATCAGTCGATGAGCGGCTTCAATTCGTTGAGCGTTACTTAGGTATCAAAAGCTAGATCCCCAACTCGGTCGTCCCTCCCTCTTGAGGATGACGAATACTTAAACGCCTTTCGTATCTCGCATCTCGTTTACCCGTATCAACTCTAACACCACATAAAACAAAAGCCCCGAGCAGCTAGGCTACTCGGGGCTTTCTTATTTACTCTAAAACGTATTGCTTGAATAGCTAGAAGCTAGTCAGCTGGCGATTAAGCCTTAGCTGGACGTGCTGCACGCTTACGTTCGTTTTCAGTAAGAAGCTTCTTACGGATACGTACGTTTAGTGGCGTTACTTCTACTAGTTCATCTTCATCGATAAACTCAAGAGCTTGCTCTAGAGTGTGCTTGATCGGTGGAGAAAGAACTTGTGCTTCATCAGTACCAGATGCACGAACGTTCGTTAGTTGCTTACCTTTCAGACAGTTTACTGTCAGGTCGTTTGAACGGTTGTGAATACCGATTACTTGACCTTCATAAACTTCATCAGCGTGCTCTGTAAATAGACGACCACGAGCTTGAAGGAAGAACAATGCGTAAGTCAGTGCTTTACCAGTCGCGTTCGAGATTAGAACACCGTTGTTACGTTGACCAATGATACCGCCTTTGTAAGGACCGTAGTGATCGAACGAGTGGTAAATAAGACCAGAACCAGACGTCATTGTAAGGAATTCAGTTTGGAAACCGATAAGACCACGAGAAGGCATCATGAAGTCCATGCGAACACGGCCTTTACCATCTGGTGCCATATCTGTTAGCTCACCCTTACGTAGACCGATGCTTTCCATGATCGCACCTTGGTGCTCTTCAACTACATCGATAGTAACCGTTTCGAACGGTTCCATTTTCTGACCATCTTCTTCTTTGATGATTACTTCTGGACGAGATACTGCTAGCTCGAAACCTTCACGACGCATGTTTTCGATCAGGATAGATAGGTGAAGTTCACCACGGCCTGATACGCGGAAACGGTCTGGACTTTCAGTTTCTTCAACACGTAGTGCAACGTTATGAACCAATTCTTTTTCAAGACGCTCAAGGATGTTACGTGAAGTTACAAACTTACCTTCTTTACCCGCGAACGGAGAAGTGTTTACTTGGAACGTCATTGTTACTGTTGGTTCATCAACAGATAGAGGTTCCATTGCTTCAACAGTGTTTACGTCACAGATAGTGTCTGAAATTTTCAGCTCACCAAGACCTGTGATTGCAATGATGTCGCCAGCGTTAGCTTGTTCTACTTCGTGACGCTCAAGACCTAGGTAACCAAGTACAGTACCTACTTTACCGTTACGTTTTTTGCCTTCAGCATTCACGATAGTTACTTGTTGGTTTGGCTTAACAGAACCACGAGTAACACGAGCAACACCGATAACACCTACGTAAGAGCTGTAATCAAGTTGCGAAATTTGCATTTGTAGTGGACCGTCAAGGTCAACTGCTGGTGCTTCTACTGTATCAACAACAGCTTGGAACAATGGTTCCATGTTCTCGCCAGTTTCGCCTTCAGTCATTGTTGCCCAACCGTTTAGAGCTGAAGCGTAAACAACGGTAAAGTCTAGTTGCTCATCTGTAGCACCTAGGTTGTCGAAAAGGTCGAATACTTGATCCATAACCCAATCAGGACGAGCGCCTGGGCGGTCAATCTTGTTGATTACAACGATTGGCTTAAGACCGTGTGCGAATGCTTTTTGCGTTACGAAACGAGTTTGAGGCATTGGGCCATCAACTGCGTCAACGATAAGCAGAACAGAATCAACCATAGACATGATACGCTCAACTTCACCACCGAAGTCCGCGTGTCCCGGAGTATCTACGATGTTGATTCGGTAATCATTCCAGTTGATTGCTGTGTTCTTAGCAAGGATTGTAATGCCACGCTCTTTTTCGATGTCATTCGAATCCATGACACGCTCTTCAGCTTCACCACGAGACTCAAGAGTGCCTGACTGTTGTAGTAGTTTATCAACCAAAGTCGTTTTACCGTGGTCAACGTGCGCGATGATCGCGATATTTCTTAACTTATCAATCTGTGGAGTAGACATGGATTCTCGATTCACTCATAAAAGTAGCCGTCACTTATCTCAAAAGTTTGGATAATAACCGCTAGCTTGATTTAAAAAACGGTCAATAATATACCAGATTCTAGACAAAAACCCAGAAATATGTGATCTGAACCAAGGCTTTTTTCTTTATTAGCGATTCATAACCGCTTAACTTTGGTTCCGTACAGTGTCTAGTCGACTAATTCGTAGGGTTATCGAAAAGTATCACCCGCGAAGTGGGCAACCAAATCTCAGGTAAAATAACAAAATTGGATTGACAACTTAGGCAATTCATTGCTGAATGGTGTTCGCTTATGTCTCATATTGGTGCACAGATAAATAGTTGCACCAATACCGTGCAATCAAAGATCATTTTGGTGCAAAAGTCAGAGTTCGCAAATCAAGCAAACAAGTAAATCATTGAAATTAATGGAATAATTTTTTTGGCACGTTTTTGGCTATAGATAAATCAGCATCGATTAATGCACGTATAGACATTAATCAATGCTGGTTTCAACCGAATCGAGCTAATACCGAATTAATAACACTGGAGGTTATCCAAGATGTCAGTAGAAAATGTACTATCCCTGATCCAAGAGAACGAAGTTAAATTTATCGACTTACGTTTTACTGATACAAAAGGTAAAGAGCAGCACATCTCTATTCCTTCTCACCAAGTTGATGCAGACTTCTTCGAAGAAGGCAAAATGTTTGACGGCTCTTCAGTAGCTGGTTGGAAAGGCATTAATGAATCTGACATGGTAATGATGCCAGACGCAGCTTCTGCTGTACTGGACCCATTCACAGAAGATGCAACGCTAAACATCCGTTGTGACATCCTTGAGCCTGCAACAATGCAAGGCTACGACCGTGACCCACGCTCTATCGCTAAACGTTCTGAAGAATACCTACGTTCTACGGGTATCGCAGACACAGTTCTAGTGGGTCCAGAGCCAGAATTCTTCCTATTCGATGACGTTAAGTTCTCAAACGACATGTCTGGTTCTTTCTTCAAAATTGATGATGTAGAAGCAGCTTGGAACACAGGCTCTGACATCGAAGGCGGTAACAAAGGTCACCGTCCTGGCGTTAAAGGCGGTTACTTCCCAGTAGCTCCTGTCGATTCATCTCAAGATATCCGTTCAGCAATGTGTCTAGTAATGGAAGAGATGGGCCTAGTTGTTGAAGCTCACCACCACGAAGTTGCAACTGCGGGTCAAAACGAAATCGCAACTCGCTTCAACACGCTAACAACAAAAGCGGATGAGACTCAAATCTACAAGTACGTTGTACACAACGTTGCGCACGCATTTGGCAAAACAGCGACATTCATGCCTAAGCCACTAGTTGGTGACAACGGTTCTGGCATGCACGTTCACATGTCATTGAACAAAGATGGACAAAACTTGTTTGCTGGTGATAAGTACGGCGGCCTATCTGAAATGGCTCTTTACTACATCGGTGGTGTAATCAAGCACGCTCGCGCAATCAACGCATTTGCTAACCCATCAACGAACTCATACAAGCGTCTTGTACCTGGTTTCGAAGCACCTGTAATGCTTGCTTACTCAGCACGTAACCGTTCTGCTTCTATCCGCATCCCAGTAGTACCAAGCCCGAAAGCACGTCGTATCGAGCTACGTTTTGGTGACCCAGCAGCTAACCCATACCTATGCTACTCAGCAATGCTTATGGCTGGCCTTGACGGTATTAAGAACAAGATCCACCCTGGCGAAGCTATGGATAAAGATCTATACGACCTTCCTGCAGAAGAAGCAGCTGAAATCCCAACAGTTGCAGAATCTCTACAAGGTGCTCTAGCAGCACTTAACGAAGACCGTGAGTTCCTAACGGCTGGTGGCGTATTCTCTGACGACTTCATCGATTCTTACATCACTCTGAAATCTGATGACGTACAGCGCGTGAACATGGCTACACACCCACTTGAGTTTGAACTGTACTACTCAGTTTAATCCTTAGTCGGTTAGCATGTAATTCTTACTGCAGTAAAAGCTATTGCAACATGTAAGAAGCACTAAAAAATATTAGGCTCGCCTCGCAGGCGGGCCTTTTTTCTATTCTCCCTCCCCCTGCTTCCTCGTACCATATCTTAAACAAAAGCCCTCAGAGGCTGTTGCTATAAATACAATAAAATCAA
This sequence comes from Vibrio sp. FF145, assembly GCF_041439075.1. Taxonomy (NCBI): domain Bacteria; kingdom Pseudomonadati; phylum Pseudomonadota; class Gammaproteobacteria; order Vibrionales; family Vibrionaceae; genus Vibrio; species Vibrio sp. FF145. The sequence goes on along the minus strand of NZ_JBGONH010000006.1, from coordinate 49,009 downwards.
TAACAAAACTAACGTCAAACGTGAAACGTGAAAACACCTAACGGTGGAAAGAGGCTAACGATATGAAAAACATACTGTTCCTAATCGGATTAACAGTCGCATTCTCGTGCTCTGCTCAAACGGTGTACACCTGGGAAGATGAGGATGGTGTGCTTCACTTTAGTGATACCCCTACCGATCAAGGTGCGGAGGCTCTTCGCCTACCTGACGTACAAGCTTCCGCACCAGCCCCTAAATTTGAGGCCTCAACGCCTGTTGACGCTGCAGATCCCTCTACAAGTAAAACGGCAACACCGGCTCAAGCTCAGAAAAAAACAGATAACACGAAACGAGAGGTACCCGCTCAGTTAGCCCTCAGCATGCTGACTCCAGTTCATGATCAAACCATCCGCAGCAACCGTGGCTTAATCCCAATAAAAATAAAACTCAACCGCAAGCTTGGTATTGGAGAGCAGTTGCAACTGATGCTCGATGGTCGTCGTTATGGTGCTCCACAAACCCAACCTAACTGGGAATTGAAAGGTATCGATCGAGGCACTCACACCATTGCAATTCAAGCACATAGAAGCGGCAAGCTTATTGCATCTACTAGTCCAGTCACCGTGTATTTACATCGAGCGACGCTCAAGTAAGCCAATGTGTTAAAAGAGGCCAAATTACCTCTACTTTTCACCTGATCGAAGCACCTTTCAGCAACTCTAATGAATTATCTTTAGCTTCTGGTTGATATGCGCCATACTTGAACTTAGCTTCGCACCAATTTGGTGCAGTGAGAAAAACACCAGTTCAAGGACGAAATAGTGAATCGATCAGCCAAAAGCGACAGCATAGATACACATCATCTTTCCAGCGCCATTCTCGACAATATGGTGACCTCAACATTGATGCTCGATGAGCAACTGTATGTCCGATATGCCAACCCGGCGGCTGAACAACTCTTTTCGCAAAGTGCACGACGTATCGTTGATCACCCTCTGAGCCAACTTATCCAGCACGCCTCACTGGATTTAGCGCTGTTGACTCAACCGCTACAAAGTGGCCAAAGCATTACCGACAGTGACGTTACCTTTGTGGTTGATAACCGCCCACTAATGCTTGAGGTAACAGTGAGCCCAATATCTTGGCAGCGAGAAACGCTGTTATTGGTTGAGATGCGCAAGATAGACCAACAAAGACGCCTCAGCCAAGAGCTCAACCAACACGCACAACAACAAGCGGCTAAACTATTGGTACGCGGATTAGCCCATGAGATTAAGAATCCATTGGGCGGATTAAGAGGAGCCGCGCAGCTACTTGGTAAAATGCTCCCTGATCAGTCCCTTAATGAATATACGCAGATCATTATTGAGCAAGCCGACCGCCTGAGAGCTTTGGTCGATCGCCTGCTTGGCCCACAGAAACCGGGGACCAAATCGGAAGAGAATCTTCACCAAATACTTGAAAAAGTAAGGCAACTCGTCGAGCTAGAATCAGGTTCAACACTCGTCATCGAACGAGACTACGACCCGAGCTTACCGGACATCTTGATGGATTCAGCACAGGTAGAGCAAGCCATGCTCAATATAGTGAGCAACGCAGCTCAGATTCTGAAGACTCAAGAATCAGGAAAAATCATCATTCGCACCAGAACGGTGCATCAAGCAAACATTCATGGTCAGCGACACAAACTCGCCGCTCGCATTGAGATCTGCGACAACGGCCCGGGTATCCCCGATGAATTGAAAGACACCCTGTTTTACCCAATGGTCAGCGGACGAGAAGGAGGAACAGGGCTAGGGCTATCGATATCTCAAAACCTGATCGATCAACACAATGGGAAAATTGATGTTGAAAGCTGGCCGGGCAACACCACATTCACGATTTATTTGCCGATATAAGCAAAGCTGTGTCTCTCACTGGAAACAACGTTTCATTGGCAACACTGAATACCGAACAATAAAAACAACAATGATTATCACAATAGATTTGGCTGCAAAGGAATTGAATTATGAGTAAGGGATACGTTTGGGTCGTCGATGACGACAGCTCTATCCGCTGGGTAGTAGAGAAAACACTTTCATCTGCGGATATAAAGTGTGAAACATTTGCTGATGCAGAGAGCGTATTACTTGCTCTTGAGCGCGAAACGCCAGATGTATTGGTATCTGATATTCGCATGCCCGGCATTGACGGTATTGAGCTTTTGCATCAGGTTCATCAACGCTCTCCCGACCTGCCAGTGATCATTATGACCGCGCACTCAGACCTTGATGCGGCGGTCAATGCTTATCAAAAAGGCGCTTTTGAGTATCTGCCTAAGCCGTTTGATATCGATGAGACACTGACTTTAGTAGAGCGAGCAATCGCCCACAGCCAAGAGCAAAAGCGAGAACAGGCGAGTGAAGCAGTAGAAGACACCAACGCGCCAGAAATCATTGGCGAAGCGCCTGCGATGCAGGAAGTCTTCCGCGCCATTGGTCGTTTGTCTCGGTCATCCATTTCCGTGCTAATCAATGGTGAATCAGGTACAGGTAAAGAACTAGTCGCACACGCCTTACATCGTCACAGCCCAAGAGCGAAAAAACCCTTTATCGCCCTGAACATGGCAGCCATTCCCAAAGATCTCATTGAATCAGAGCTGTTTGGCCATGAGAAAGGCGCGTTTACCGGAGCCAACAGTGTTCGCCAAGGGCGTTTTGAACAAGCCAACGGCGGAACGCTGTTTTTGGATGAGATCGGTGATATGCCACTCGATATTCAGACTCGACTACTGCGCGTGCTGTCTGATGGCCAGTTTTATCGCGTAGGTGGACATTCTGCGGTTAAGGTCGATGTTCGTATCGTTGCCGCAACCCACCAAGATCTTGAGCGCTTAGTACATGACGGTGGTTTCCGTGAAGACCTTTTCCATCGACTCAACGTTATCCGAATCCATATTCCGGCACTGCGCGAACGTAAACAGGACATTGAAAAGCTGACTCACCACTTCCTAGCATCAGCCGCTGAAGAGCTTGGCGTAGAAGTGAAGACACTACACCCAGAGACCATTCTGAAGCTCAATCAGCTCAATTGGCCGGGTAACGTACGTCAGCTTGAGAACATTTGTCGTTGGCTAACTGTAATGGCGAGCGGCAGCGAAATACTCCCTTCGGATCTACCACCTGAGTTGTTGGAAGAGAAGGTTGTGATCAGCGAAGGTACTGATGGTAATTGGCAACAACTGCTGGCTAATTGGGCCAAGAGTGCGCTTGATTCCGGCGAAAAAGAGCTGCTGACTTATGCTCTACCCGAGTTTGAACGTATATTATTAGAGGCCGCACTCAACCATACTAATGGCCATAAACAAGATGCAGCGAAAGTTTTAGGATGGGGAAGAAACACCCTGACTCGTAAACTCAAAGAGTTGTACTGATCTATATATGCCTTTAGATACATATTTTTTAAAGCTAAAAAAGTGTCGCTTGCTTTGAATAGTATCGGTACAATTACAGTACACTATCTATCCAAACTGTAGCTAAAGATGTCTTTGAAAACACAAATTACCTTGAGAACCGCAGTGGTTCTGCCATTCGTGATGATATTTCTCTTCACTATGGGCGTAATGATTTTCACTCAAAAGCAAAGCTACAAGGAGATGGTGAGTGATATTAGTGCGCGCCAGCTAACATCACTCACTGATAACGTTCATCAAAGCCTTGCCGATTTTTTAGAAAAGCCATTTCACGCTAACCTTTCACTAAGTCATAACATCGGTTATCACAACCTTTATAAAGAGGGAAATCTTAGTCAGGTTCAAGACTATATTCTTTACAAGTTTTCTGCGCATTTTCAAGCGATCCCTCAGCTTGATGTAATCGGCTTTGGTTCTGAAGATGGTAACTATGTCGGCTTTCGAAAAGAAACAAACCGCGGCTTAACTTTAATGGCCCGGGATGATCGAACTCAAGGCAAACTTGTCATTTATCGTGGTAATACGATTAGCGGAGACATTCGAACCACAATTTCAGGTTATGACCCTAGAGTTCGCCCTTGGTACACTCCAGTAGTGACACAGAACAAGGCTGTATGGTCATCAATTTATGCCAATGCAGATGAACGACAAGAGATCACTTTATCGGCTCTCGCTCCTATCTATAGTGATAACGAGCTCAAAGGTGTCCTCGCCAGCGATATTAAGATCAACACCTTTAATGCTTTTCTCAAGGATCTCAAAGATAAAACGGATGCCTCTGTTTATATTATTGATAAGCAACAGCGCTTAGTCGCTCATTCGGGCGGAGGCAGCGTGGTCTCTTGGGGAACAGGACAAACAGACAAAGGCCAGCGCTTGTTAGCAACAGAGAGTGCTAACGCGGTAATACGTGAAAGTGCCCGTTATGTAGATAAGTTTCATCTAATCGATGATTTAAATGTGCAGCGCTTTAGTTTTAATTTAGATAACGAACGATATTTCAATCAACTTACCCCTTATGAAGATGAGTACGGCATCACTTGGATTATTGGTATGTCGATCCCAGAAAGTAGCCTACTTGGTGAATTACCAAAAAACCAAAGAAACAGTTGGTTACTCGGTCTAACTCTCAGTTGCATTGGTATTATCGCTGGATTAATTGCCTTTAATCGCGTAACTCAACCCATCACTTCAACTGCAGGGGCAGCAAAGCGCCTCGCCAAAGGTGACTGGGAGACGAGCATGCCAAAAACGGGCAACATCTATGAAATTAGCATGTTAACTGCGTCATTTAATGAAATGACCAACAATTTAAAGGCTTCTTTTCAGGCGTTACAGGCTCAACTTACCTATGACTCATTAACCAAACTGTATAGTCGTGAAGGCTTTATTGATACAGCCAAGAAAAACCCTGAAAACGAAAAAGGTACACTTTATTTAATTGGTATTGACCGCTTTCGAGATATTAATGATAGCCTCGGCCATTACAATGGTGACCAACTGCTTATCATTGCGGCCGCTCGTTTAAGAGGTACGCTACCATCGAACTTCCTGCTAGCTCGAACTGGCGGGGATGAATTTGCGATTTACGCTCCTAACATCAATCAAATAGATGACGTTCAACTACTGACGAGTCGCTTACTTCGAATCTTTACCTCCCCATTTGCCATGGAATCAGAAAGCGTGGTCATCAAAGTATCAATGGGGGTCGTGAATGTCTCGAACGTCAACGACATTACACTGCTGCTACGCAACAGCAGTATAGCCTTGAGCAACGCAAAGCAAGACAAAACCAGTGTCAGTATTTACAACCCAGAAATGGGCAAAGCATCGAGATATCGTACCAAGATGCTGGCACGTCTTAACAAGGCAATTGAGCTTCAGCAGTTCGAGCCCTTCTATCAGCCTATAATCGACCTGGAATCCGGAGCTACCATAGGTGCCGAGGCTTTGGCTCGTTGGATAACGGACGAGGGTATAATCTCACCTTTGGAGTTCATTCCTTTAGCAGAAGAAACAGGATTGATCTACGACATTGGTAAGCAGATTTTGCACAAGTCATGTCGAGATACCGCAATTGCGATTGAATCTGGAAAATGGAATAAAGACTTCTCTATTCACGTTAACTTATCTGTCGACCAACTGAGTGAAAGCGGATTCATTGAATTGGTTAAAACCACGCTGAGTGACACCAAATTACCAGCCCAAAACCTGACGCTAGAGATCACTGAATCACGCATCGTCGACAATGACCAAACCATCATCGATAATATGCTGACGCTAAAAGCACTAGGCATCTCGATTGCAATTGATGACTTTGGTACCGGCTATTCGTCACTGGCTTACTTACACAAACTGCCATTTGATTGCTTAAAGATCGATCGCAGCTTCGTCAGTAAATTGGAAAAAGAGAACCTAGACAGCTCCATCGTCGCGGCCATCGTCAACATTACCAAGGGTTTCAAAGTGAGTTTGGTGGCAGAAGGCGTTGAAACACAACAACAAGCTGAACTACTCAAGCAGCTTCAATGCCCATTAGCTCAAGGTTTCTTATACAGCCGTCCAGTTCCGTTTGACCAATGGCCTACCGACCTCGGCAGTAAGCTAAATGCCAAGTTTAAAACGAATAACAAAGTCGAACAAAACGCAGAGGCTAAACAGGGCACCAAAGAGAGCCTCACCTAAATCAGGCAGAAACCGAATGAGTCAGATACAAAAATGCCAGCATGATGCTGGCATTTTTTATGTTTCTATTCTCTATCGAGTTATTAGATGACGCGAGAGAATTGCTGTTGGCGAGCCTTGGCACGTAGGTATTTATCAAAACACATACAGATGTTACGGATCAGCAAACGGCCACGCAAAGTTACGCGGATTTCTTTGTCATCGACTTCAACCAACTCATCGTTGATAAAGGTTTGTAGAAGCTCTAAGTCTTCTTTGAAGTAGCGATTAAAGTTAACCGAGAACTCAGATTCGATCATTGTTTTATCAAGCTTGAAGTTACAAATCAGCTGCTTGATCACTTCACGACGTAGAAGGTCGTCACTGTCTAGAGCAACACCTTTCCAAAGTGCATGACGCAGGTCATTCACCTGAGCGTAGTACTTCTTCAGCTCTTTCTGATTTTGTGCGTAAGCATCACCAACCATAGAAATCGCAGAAACACCGAAACCAATTAAGTCAGCTTCACCTTGGGTCGTGTAGCCTTGGAAGTTACGATGCAGAATACCTTCACGTTGTGCTACGGCTAGCTCATCTTCAGGTAGTGCGAAGTGATCCATACCAATGAACTGGTAACCCGCACCGGTTAGCGTCTCGATAGTATCTTGTAAGATAGCCATCTTCTCTTTAGCTTCAGGTAGGTCTTCATCTTTTATCTTACGCTGCGCAGCAAACAGTTGCGGCATGTGTGCGTAGTTAAATACAGATAAACGGCCCGGCTTCATTTCTAACACTTGCTTCAATGTTTCAGCGAACAAAGCTTGAGTCTGCTTTGGTAGGCCGTAGATCAAATCCAGGTTAGTTGAACGGAAGCCTAGCTCTGTCGCACGTTGAACCATTGCAATAATGAACTCTTCATCTTGCTCACGGTTAACCAGCTTCTGTACTTCTTTATTAAAGTCTTGCACGCCAATGCTCAGGCGGTTGAAGCCTTCATTTCGAAGGTGGTCAAGTACGTCTAGCTCAATCTCACGCGGGTCAACTTCAATACTGATTTCAGCGTCAGCGGTGAAGTTAAACTCTTCACGCAAAATGCCCATCAAACGAGTGATTTGTGTTTTGGTCAAGAACGTTGGTGTACCACCACCGAAGTGCAGTTGAGTCACTTTACGGCCATTCAATAAAGAGGCGCGCTGGCGGATTTCATGTTCAATCACATCCAAGTACTCATCCGCTTTATGCGAGTGACGAGTAATGACTTTATTACAACCACAGTAGTAACAAAGCTTATGGCAGAACGGGATATGCACGTAAAGAGAGAGTGGACGCTCAGGGTACTGAGTACACGCCATGTCGTAATCAGCGACGGTAAACGCTTCATGAAACTCCAACGCTGTTGGATATGAAGTGTAACGAGGTCCCGAATAGTTGTACTTGTTTAAGATCTCTTGATCCCAAACGATTTGCTGATTCGTTGTTACTGGCTTGCTCGACATAGCGGTAATTCCAATTTAGATCCGCGAGAACCTAAGGTCTCTCAAATCATTTTACATACATTAAAATATAGACGGGTTATTTTGCCACACGACCAGTAAGGTCGTTCCAAGACAAAATCAATTTTTCAGACAAAAACTCAGAACTGCTAGCTTGATCACTAACAAAGCGTCGGGATTAACGAGACGCAAAAGGTAAGAAGGCTCATTTAACATCGTCTATTAAAAGACAAGTCGACTTAAAAACAAGATGCATTTAAGATGAAAAGTCTTAAAGGCATAGGTATTAAAAGCAGCACGTCTTAAAAATGGAGTGTTCAACAAGCCTCTATATTAAATAGTCTTAGTGACTAGATCATCTGAATGTTGATTTGGTTGTTGAGAGGCTTAACCTTCTCCTGCAACCTTTTCAAATCTTCGATGACCGCATCATTCAAGCGAGTCTCTGCCTTATGGCGCGTGAGATTCTGCTGCATGCGATCTTTCTTCGTCAGTTCCTGTCTTGCATCTCCGCGAGCCATATCTTTTACGATATGGTACAGCTCAGAAAGAGCAGGATACTCAGAATCAAAATCGACACGCTCATCACCCTGAACGTTATCCATAATGATACACACTCGGATACTGATCTCAGGTAAGTCACACTGGCCTTGAATACCCGCTAAGCACAAAGTATTTACGTTTTCGTAAATCGTCGCGTTACGTTTTTCAATGGCAAGTGCTTGATGCTGCTTTTGCAACTCCGTCTGCTTCTTCACTTGAAGTAGAAGGTAACCTGCGTAAGAGCCCAAGCCGAGAATGATAATTCCACCAGCAATTGCTAATAAGGTTACGTTCATTGGCTATTAACCTTTAAAGCTGTCTAAGTCGAAATCTTCGAATTGAGATAGCAAGTCTTCGTCAGAGCTTGCTTTCTTCTTAGAGGCAACAGGTGCTTCTTCGAAGATCTCTTCTTCATCGTCTTCTGGCTCTAGCAGACCTAAGCGGCCCATTAGGTGTTCGATACGATCAAGTTTCTCATCAACAAACTTCTGCAGACCAGCACCTAGGTTTTCACCATTTTCGATACGATCTAGCAATGTGTTCAGTTGAGCATCATTCTCAAGCATCTCTAACTCTTGTTCGTTAGATAGCTTGCGCTCTTGTTTCGTCGACTTCTTCGCTGGTTCAACAATCAGTGGGATTTTTTTCTTGCTGCCTAAACGAGGGTCGCGAGCTAGTGCAGCTTTACGCTGTTTTGCTTCGCTACCATCAGAGTGACGGCTGCCAGACTTAAGGCCTTTACGCTTTTTAACACGCTTACGTTCACGACCTTCAACATCAGATTCACTACGGTTACGAGTAACCATAGGTTCCGGAGCGCCAAGTGCTCCCGGTTTTCTTGATTTCTTACTACGACCCATTACTGCACTTTCCTCAGTAAAATTACATCATTTCCAAAAAATTCTAGTTCGAGCTTATCCCGCTCTGCCAAAAACTGGAATGTTTGACGACTAAAGAAGACGACATGTGTCGGGTCATTCTTGTAGTGCCAACCAGCAAACGCGTCTACGTCTATTACTAGCTTAGTCATAAGACCAATCCAGCCCTTGGGTTTAACTAAATTCAACCATTGCTGCCACACTTTGTCTGGGTGATAAAGATGCTCTATCACCTCCGTGGCAGTCATAAAGTCATACGTTTTTTCCAACACAGAAGCTTCTGGGTGGTAATAGATATCGTACAACTCCATGGTGTGTCCGGCTTCTTCTAACATAATAGATAGCGTAGGGCCTGGGCCACAACCAAAATCCAACCCTTGTGAGTTAGATGAAATTTTGTCTGTTAGTGGATCCGCGATGCGAGATAGAAAACGGCGATAGCCTGCATCACTAGGATCGTTCTCATGGAGATCATAGTGTGCTTTTTCTTCTTTTGCTTCTAACCTTTGTTCAGGTTTAACAAATACCAGTTCACATTGCTGACACTGCAGATAGGCTCTGCGTTTGTCTTCAAAATAGTGATTCACGCCTTGGTGATGGCATAAGGGACAAGTATACATAGCACATCCTTAAACAGGGATGCGAAACATACCAGAAACTGAGTTTATAGTGGAGAGGTATTGGGTGTTTTTTCATCAAATCAATAAAAAAAGCGATAGGAAAACCTATCGCTCTCTAAATCTGCCTATATCGGCCAAAATTTGCATACTCAACTTGGTACACAAATCTCCATTTGTTATTGGTGCTTTCCATGCCAAATTTGTTTGTTGTTCATCGCCCTGATGAGTTTTGGCTATCCTTTTCTAACACCTTGTTGCTGGGCTGTCCTAGCCTGATCCGTTTCTGTCTATACCGTTAGACTAGATGACCATCCGTATCTAAGTCAGCTCCTAGCTGATGGCGGCTACTTTACCTTTTTACAAAAAGACTACAAGAGTGCGAGCTCACACTTTTGTACACAATTCGAACACGCATTGATAAATTAGGCATTAACACAAACCAGATATATAAAATCAATACAAAAGAAAACGCCCCAACCATTACTGATCGGGGCGTCTCTTCAATCTCGCTCGAACGTACATTTCATTACTCTGGCTAAGAGCAAGAAACCGACATATTAGTGTAAACCACCAACGTACTTCGATAAGGTATCAATATCTGCGTCTGTTAACTTTTTAGCTACATCACGCATCATCGCATTCATGTCGTTATTACGGTTACCATCGCGGAATTTCTCAAGTTGAGCCTTGATGTAATCTGCGTGCTGACCTGAAATCTTAGGGAAACCAGAAAGTTCGGTACCATTACCACGAGGGCCGTGACAAGCAATACAAGCCGTTACGCCGCGTTCTGCGTTACCCGCAGTGTAAAGAACCTTACCTTCATCTACTACATTTTCAGGAGTAGAGTTACTAGAGATAGGGAGAGATGCGTAGTATGCCGCTAGGTCAGCCATATCTTCTTCAGATAAAGGCATCGCCATTGCACCCATTACAGGCTCGTAACGACCTTGTTTACCACCACTCGTCATACCTAGCTTAAGCTCTTTTAACTGCTTCTCTAGATACTTCTCATGTTGACCAGCCAGCTTAGGATACTGAGTGATCAGACTGTTGCCGTCAGCACCGTGGCAGGCAACACATGTTTGTGATTTGGCTTTACCAGCTTCAATACTACCTTGAGCCCATACTGAGCAGCTGGCTAAAAGACTCAAAATTAGCGCTAATTTCTTCATGACATTCCATTATAATTATCAAGCTTCCAGTACCACTCTATGTTGCCACTCATGGTACAATAGGCGACCTTATGCCGAGCACGGTTATTTTACACAAATTCACAAAAAAGTAATCAATCGACTACACAAAGTCGAGATGGAGTTAACAGTGAGCGTAAAAATTCATTATCAAAACACGCATTTCATTACCAGTGCACCTGATATTCGTCACTTACCAGAAGACGAAGGGATCGAAATTGCGTTTGCAGGACGCTCCAATGCTGGTAAATCTAGCGCACTAAACCGCGTTACAAACCAAAAAAGCTTGGCGAAAACCAGTAAAACCCCAGGTCGAACTCAGCTAATTAACCTATTTAAGGTTACCGACGGCTGTCATATTGTCGATTTACCGGGATATGGCTTCGCTCAAGTACCGCTTGAGATGAAGAAAAAATGGCAGAAGTCGCTAGGTGAATACCTACAACGACGTGAAAGCCTAAAAGGTTTAGTGGTATTGATGGATATCCGTCACCCAATGAAGGACCTTGACCAACAAATGATCTACTGGGCTATCGATAGCCGCATCCCAGTACAGGTTTTGTTAACAAAAGCAGACAAGCTGAAAAGCGGTGCGCGTAAAGCACAGCTACTGAAAATCCGTAACGATGCGAAATCTTTCGGTGGTGATGTAGCGGTTGATGTCTTCTCTTCAATGAAGGGCATCGGCGTTGACCAACTGCGTGCCAAGATGGATGAGTGGTTTGCACCTGTGTTTGCTGATCAAATCATTGATGAGCTAGCGGACGAAGAGCAAAACGACTCAGAGTAATTCCTCTATCTAGAGCTTTATCTATAATTAGAGGTTAAAGCACTGACAACACGTGATTTAGCCTTATCAATACCCTGCCTTTTATAGGTGGGGTATTTTTTTACCCACAAATTAGTGAGTTAAACCTAGATCTTGAGAGTTAAAGACAAGATTAATCAGTTAGAAGCGAGAGAAGTGAACCATACTAAAAGACAACCTTTAACAAACTAAACAGTGAGAAAGGAATACTCATGTGGAAAAAACCCTTGGCGACCATCGCACTTATATTGATCTCATTTTCCGGTGTAGCATCTGAAGCGGAACAGCCCAAGACCGAGGCCGCTCTAGTCAATGTTGATATGACTTTAGACCTAGATGGTATGGAAAAGTATGCAAAAGACGCGAGTGAGTCTCTTGAGGTGATATCGCAATCTTTGCAGGCGATCGTCAACAACCCCAACCTTAGTGAAGACCAACAACAAGCTCTGAACCAAACCGTTGAAAGCATCAACAAGCTTGCGAGCTCTACCAAAACATCACTCAATCAACTCCCACAAGCCTTAGACCAATCTCGACTCGCCTTTAAAAAGACCAGTCAAATGCTGTTGGATGATATTCAGACCAAGATCATCATTGCGTTAGCAGCCGTTATCGCTGTCATTGTTATCGCTTTGACTGCTATCTACCTACTCATCCTAAAACCCATGCAGCAAACCTTGGTGAAAGCGACCAACAATATCTCTTCTATGGCGCAATCCATCCAAATCACCGCCGAAGCGCTGAAATACAGTACTGAGAAACAACAAGAAATCATGGACTACATTGAGCATTCACCCACTCAATACACTGATAAATAAGGTGTAAGCGATCAATGCACTATGAGTTACTTGTAAAATAAAAGTTATTTTCAAGAGTAAAACAATCCACTTAGCGACGGATTAAAATTACCAATTGCTGATTGAATTCCAGATCTAAGGCAATCAAGTGTTTATCACGCTGCTTGGGGGAAACGTAACAAAAGGCACTAAAAATGGGAGATTTTACGGGGGAATAGTAGGTTGGAGATATTTTTCTTTCGCACAAGAAAAAACGCCCCAGTCAAATACTGACTGGGGCGGCTGAATCAGCCTAATCCAATAACGTGAAACAAAAGGTCTGAAAGATAGAACATCTTACCTCTGTACCCTACAAGATTTAATGTACAACAATTGCTCAGAAATGAAAACCATTTTTGTAGTTTTTTTTCATGAACGTTTTATTAAAACACCCAAAATCTTCTTATGACTTAACTTTATTCGAGACAAAAAAAAGCCAGTGTTTGTGCACTGGCTCATACTAATTTACTCAATAAGGTCAAAAACTGATTAGTGGGCTTGATCCCAGTTGTCACCGTGGCCAGCTTCCGCGACAAGCGGTACTTCTAGCTCTGCGGCGGATTCCATCAATTCTTGTACTTTACTTTCAATTTCGGCTAAAGCTGACTCTTCCACTTCGAAGACCAATTCATCGTGTACTTGCATAAGCAGTTTCACACGACCATCGCCTTCCGCTTGAATCCATTCATCAACCAACAGCATCGCTTTCTTAATGATATCTGCTGCTGTGCCCTGCATTGGCGCGTTGATTGCCGCACGTTCAGCAGCCTTACGACGCATGCCATTTCGAGATTGAATCTCAGGAAGGTGCAGACGACGACCGTAAATGGTTTCAACAAAGCCTTGCTCTGAAGCCGCGCTGCGTGTGTCTTCCATATACTGCATCACACCTGGGTAACGCTCAAAGTAAGTATCCATGTAGTGTTGTGCTTCGCCACGAGGAATACCTAGCTGCTTAGCCAAACCAAAAGCACTCATGCCGTAGATAAGACCAAAGTTAACCGCTTTAGCACGACGACGCTGCTCAGTGGTCACACTCTCAATATCAACACCAATGATCTCAGCAGCCGTTGCCGCGTGGATATCTTTGCCTTGTTGGAATGCTTCCAGCAGCGCTTTGTCACCTGATAGGTGCGCCATAATACGCAATTCAATTTGAGAGTAATCGACCGCTAGAATCTTCCAACCATGTTGTGCAACGAATGCTTGGCGGATACGACGACCTTCTTCATTACGAATTGGGATGTTCTGTAGGTTTGGATCAGTCGAAGACAAACGGCCCGTCGCGGTCACCGCTTGATGATAAGACGTATGAACACGACCAGTCTCAGCGTTGATCATCTTCGGCAGTTTATCTGTGTACGTCGACTTAAGCTTCGCAAGACCACGATACTCAATGATCAACTTAGGTAGCGGGTAATCAAGCGCCAGCTCTTGAAGCACTTCTTCGTTGGTTGAAGGTGCACCTGATGGCGTTTTCTTGATAACTGGCAGACCCATTTTCTCAAACAGGATCGCTTGCAGTTGTTTTGGCGAGTTCATATTGAACTCTTGCTCTGCTATCTCGTAAGCTTTCTGCTCTAGCTCATCCAGACGAACCGCAATCTCTTGCGATTGAGCACCTAACAACATGTCATCAATGAATACACCTGTGCGTTCAATGCGAGACATCACAGGAATCAGTGGTACTTCGATTTCTTCATAGATGGTTTTTAGCTTTTCATCTTGCTCAATGTTTTCCATCAGGCGGTTATGAAGACGTAATGTCACATCAGCATCTTCTGCAGCGTATGGAGACGCCTCACCCAGTTCAATCTGGTTGAAAGTAAGCTGTTTCTTACCTTTACCTGCGATTTGCTCAAATGAGATGCAGCTGTGCTGAAGGAAACGCAGCGCTAGGCTGTCCATATCATGCTTGCCACCTACGCTATTGAAAACGTAAGACGCCAACATGGTGTCATGTTTAATACCCTTCATTTCGATACCGTAGCGCGCTAGCACACTCATATCGTACTTCAGGTTTTGACCCACTTTAGCTTGAGCATCATCTTCAAGAATCGGTTTAAGTTGTTCAAGTACCCAATCACGATCCAGCTGTTGCGGTGCATCTAGGTAATCATGAGCAACTGGTACGTAAGCGGCAACGCCCTCTTCCGTCGCAAATGATAAACCGACTAGATTCGCGACCATGTAATCAAGGCTGTCTGTCTCAGTATCAAAAGCAAACAATTCAGCTGCTTTAAGCTTTTCTAACCAAACATTGAATGACGCTTCATCTAGAATCGTTTCGTAGTTACTGCGATCAATCGTCACAGCAGACGTATTCATCTCTACAGTAGACGTTGTTGCAGAAGCGCTGCTGCGTACTGATCCCGATTTTTCATCAGCTTCAACCACACCACTGCCGCCTTCAAGCAGCTCGTTCAACCAAGATTTAAAGACCAGTTGACCGTATAACTTGATCAACTCATCGATATTGGGTTGTGCTTTTACCAATGACTCAGGTGTCTCTTCAAGCTCAACATCTAGCTTGATTGTTGCAAGCTCGTAAGACATGTCAGCATTGGCTTTATTATCAGCCAGCTTCTTAGCCATCGTCTTCGAACCACGGAAACCAAGCGCCGCAATATCATCAAGATTCTGATACAACTTTTCGATACTACCAATGCCTTGTAGCAAAGCCGTCGCTGTCTTGTCACCCACACCCGGAACACCAGGGATGTTATCGACTTTATCACCCATCAGTGCCAAATAATCGATGATCAGTTCTGGCGGGATACCAAACTTCTCAATCACACCTTCGCGATCCATTACCACGTTGGTCATGGTGTTGATCAGAGTAACGTTGTCATCAACTAACTGCGCCATATCTTTATCACCAGTACTGATAAGTACAGGCATACCCATCGCAGAAGCTTGAGAAGCCAACGTACCAATCACGTCATCTGCTTCAACGCCAGGAATAGAGATAAGTGGCAAACCCATCGCACGAATCACATTGTGCAATGGTTCTATCTGGCAACGAAGATCGTCAGGCATAGGTGGGCGGTTTGCTTTGTACTCTGGGTACATGTCATCACGGAACGTTTTCCCTTTCGCATCAAAAATAACCGCAATACGATCAGAAGCAAATTGACGCATCATGCTGCGTAGCATGTTAACTACACCATAAACAGCGTTCGTTGGGATATCACCATTGCTCATGGTGCCAGGGTAAGCATGGAACGCGCGATATAGGTAAGAAGAGCCATCGATCAGAATCAATGGATTATCAGGAATACGAGCCATAATATTTGTGAATCCAGTAAGTACAGAAATTATCTGTTAAGAATGCCACGTCTGTTGGTTGGATTCCATGTTGTCGATCTGTATCCGTTCACTCGGTTGTATTCGTTATAATCGATTTGTTGTTATTTTTTGTTCTTAGACGCAAGCGTTCTGTGGATAACTCTGTTTATATTATTTATCCACCCTGTTGAGAAGTAAGGTTAACAAATCAAAAAACACCACCAACACACTGAAAATAAAGAATAATTTTACAGATCGAACATATGATCAACGATCTTTTTACGATCCTGCGTTGTGGAAAAGAATGCTGATGGCGTTTTATTCATAAAAAAACGTGCCACTAAATATGCATATTGTTGAATTGGAAGTATAAAAAAAGCGACACCCGAAGATGTCGCCTAGCAAAAACTGGTAAAGCCATTCAAATTGAATACCACAGCTTTACCTAAAAGCTATAAATTACACTGGAAGCAATGTGAGCAATGTCGTGTCAAAAAGAACTTAGTACAAGTTCGCGAGAATTCTGTTGGGTAACCAAGTTGATACTTGAGTACTTAACATCCTTGTGAACATTTCCTCATTCCCTAAGACAGGGTTAATAATAATGATTCTCATTTAATAGTCAACAACTAAATGATAATAAATCTCATTAAATTCATTTTAAATGATTTATCACCCCGATAAAGCAAATCATTAAGCTGATAATTGCTTCACGAAATGGATTCGATTTTCATTAATCTCTTCTTTTTCTTCCAATTTTTCAATTCGATATCCATTTTTCAATAGTAAACACAGCATCGCAGGAAACTGGTTACGAGATTTTACTTTCAGCTGCTCATAACCCCGCTCTTGTGCCCACTGCTCCTGAACATCTAATTGAGCCTGTGCGACCCCCTTATTTCTTGCAAGCGGTGACACACCACCAAACCAACTATAGAAAGTATTTGAGTTAAGCTCATAACCAATTTTAAAGCCGAGTAACACGTTAGCCTCTTCAGCCACTAAGATCAGACTCTTTTTCCCTTCAAGCCGAGCTGCCAGTGAAGCGACACTCTCTTTTCTAGCAAACTCAGAGATCTGCTCGACAACAGACACAACCTCTTCCAGTGAACCTTCACGTACTATGACTGACATCTTCTTCCATCCTCATAAGCGAAAGGGCTGACACAATGGCCAACCCTTTTACTGAATATCACTTAAGTTAACGTTAAGTTGTTACTTTTCTTTTAAGTGCTTGGCTGCTTGTGCATTGTCTTCAGCAAGCCACTCTGCAACATCTTTAGCGAAGTACGTCAGGATGCCATCAGCACCAGCACGCTTAAAGCACAGCAGTGATTCCATAACGGTGTCGCGCTCTTTCAGCCAACCGTTTTGAATTGCTGCTTTGTGCATCGCATACTCACCAGACACTTGATAAGCATACGTTGGTGCTTGAAGTTCATGTTTCACACGACGCACGATGTCTAAATAAGGCATACCAGGCTTAACCATCACCATATCCGCACCTTCATTAAGATCCATTGCCACTTCGTGAATCGCTTCATCGCTGTTGGCAGGATCCATCTGGTAGTTCTTCTTATTACCACCTTTCAGGTTCGAAGCACTGCCGACTGCATCACGGAATGGGCCGTAATAACACGATGCGTATTTCGCAGAGTACGCCATAATCTGAGTATGAATATAACCCGCTTCCTCTAACGCTTCACGGATCTTACCAATACGACCATCCATCATATCCGACGGAGCAACCACATCTGCACCGGCTTCAGCATGCGATAACGCCTGCTGAATCAACACTTCAGTCGTTTCATCATTCATCACGTAACCATCTTCATCGATGATGCCGTCCTGGCCGTGAGTAGTAAATGGGTCCAGTGCAACATCAGTAATCACACCCATATTTGGCACGTGCTCTTTTAATGAACGTACCGCACGCTGCACTAAACCTTCTGAATTATGAGCTTCAGCCGCGCATAAGCTTTTAGCATCTTGGTTCACGACCGGAAACAGAGCAATCGCCGGAACACCCAATTTTGACAGGTAATCCGCTTCTTCAAGCATCAGATCGATCGACAAGCGTTCAACACCCGGCATTGACTCGACAGGCTCGCGGCGGTCTTTACCCATCAGGATAAACATTGGGTAGATGAGGTCATCCACAGACAATTGATTTTCTGCCATTAGGCGACGGCTAAAGTCGTGTTTACGCATACGGCGCATACGGCGACCTGGGAATTGACCTTGAATTGAAACAGACACTAGATTCTCCTTGCCTAGTCTAAGCACCGAAATGCTTAGATATGAAAAGTGCTAAATACAGGCAAAAGCATATCACTGATGGCTCAGGACGCTAGCAGTAAAATATAAAACCCACTCAAAAACAGGGATAAATGGCAAAAAATGACCTTCTCCTCACACTGCCGTATACTCATGACAACTCAGTAAAGACAGCTTTCAGGACAAAACAATGATCGACACCCATGCTCATATTTACGCGAGCGAATTCGATGAAGACCGTGAACAAGTCGTGCAGCGCGCACTGGCTCAAGGTATTGATACCATTCTATTGCCGAACATCGATTTAGATTCTATCGAGCCAATGTTAGCGACGGAAGCTCAGTTTCCTGATGTGTGTCGTTCAATGATGGGCTTACACCCTTGTTATGTGGATGCGAATATCGAGCAAACCCTCAAAACCATTCGAGCTTGGTTTGATAAACATGACTTTATCGCCGTGGGTGAGATTGGTATCGACTTGTACTGGGATAAAACCTTCAAGGCTGAACAAGAGATGGCTTTCGTGACTCAGCTGCAGTGGGCAAAAGAGCTCGATCTGCCAGTGGTGATCCACACTCGTGATTCTATTGAAGAGACACTTGCCTTACTTCGTAAAGAACAAGACGGCAGCTTACGTGGCGTATTCCACTGCTTTGGCAGCAGCTTAGAGGAGGCCCAGGCAATCAACGAGCTAGGCTTTCACTTAGGTTTAGGCGGAGTATCGACCTTTAAGAACTCAGGAATGGACAAGGTGATTCCACATCTTGATATGAATTACGTCATTCTAGAGACAGATTGCCCATACTTGGCACCAACACCGAATCGCGGTAAACGTAATGAGCCAGCCTACACGGAATTGGTAGCAAAACGCATCGCTGAATTGCGCGGGATTAGCCTTGAAGAAGTCGATACCACTACTTCAAAAAATGCTAGCGCTCTATTTAATATATAAGACCTTATTCCACATAACACTTTAGAGTTACTCATTGAAATGCATAGGTGTATGGTTTAATATTGATAATTATAATAGATCAAAATTAAATCGAGCTGATTATGTGTGAACACACTATTCACTTACAACGTCAACATCGAACCCTATGGCATAAAATTTTGGGCATCAAAGAGCTCTATATATGTCAGAACTGTGGCTATCAGTTAAAGGTTCGATAAAATCGACACAATAAAAAAGCGGCCTCGGGCCGCTTTTTTATTGTGTCGATTTTTGCTGAAGGGCTCTAGCAAATTATGTTCTTACAGCAGAATCAAGACTCAGCTTCTTCCTCTTCATCCGCATCTGGCTTACGCACATAGAAACGCGCGAAGAACAGACCAATCTCAAACAGAATACACATTGGAATCGCCAACAGTGTCTGCGAGATCATATCGGGAGGTGTCAGCATCATACCGACGATAAAAGCACCGACAACAATGTACGGACGCTTTTCAGACAGAGCCTTAGGCGTTGTCGCCCCCGTCCAACATAACAAGATAATCGCTACTGGTACTTCAAAGGCAATACCAAAAGCAAAGAACAGCGCGAGTACAAAATCGAGATAACTTGATATGTCTGTTGCGAACTCTACCTGCCCTAAGGAAATAGCCGTGAAGAAACTAAATACCAATGGGAATACTACGAAGTAAGCAAACGCCACACCACAGTAAAACAGCAAAGAACTTGAAGCCAATAACGGCATGATCAAGCGTTTTTCATGCTTGTACAAACCCGGAGCAACAAAGGCCCACACCTGATACAAAATAAACGGCACCGCGACAAAAATAGACGCGATTAAGGTTAATTTTAGCGGTGTAAAAAATGGCGATGCAACATCCGTTGCGATCATCGTCGCCCCTTCAGGCAGACGATCTACCAAAGGTGCTGATACGAATTCATAAATATCATTAGCAAAATAAATTAGCCCGACAAATATCACTAGAACAGCGACAATCGCACGTAGTAGGCGATTACGTAATTCTAGAAGATGGCTAATTAAAGGCTGTGTCTGCTCAGTCGAAGACATGTCAAACCTCTTAAACAGGAAGATCGAAAAGGAGCCGCGCACCTATCTATCCAGCTGAATTGGTATCCACTTGAATAGTTATCTACTTGAATAGCTATCGATTTAAACATCTAGCGACTCAAGCATCTGGCGACTCCTCCTTGCGAGACTATTCGGCTTTCTTATCTGACGGTGCTGAAGCTTCGCTGTTGACCTGAATGGTTTCAGATTCCACAGTTTCCGTGACACTAGGTTCAGTCTCACTCGGCTTATCAGACTCAGGCTTGGCATACGGACGTTGAACCTCAGCAGCGGCCTGCTTAAGTTCATCAACTGATGCTTTTAGGTCTGGAGATAAATCTTCCATACCCATTTTTTCCGCCTTGCGTAGGTTTTCTTGCAGCTCTTGCACCTTAAGCTCGTGAGAAAGTTCATCTTTCACACTGTTTGCCATGCTTTTCGCTTGTCCAACAAACTTGGAAATACTGCGAATCGCCACAGGCAAACGCTCAGGTCCTAAAACCACTAACCCAACGACAGATATTAATACCAGTTCCCAAAAACCGATATCAAACACGATTTACGCCTGCTCTTTGTCTTTCTTTGTTTCAGCAGTTGTTTCAGCGCTAGCTTCTGTCTTCTGCTGTTCAATATTCTTTGGTTCAAAATCTGCATCTTTCTTATCTGCAGGCTTGTCTTCATCGCTCATCGCTTTTTTGAAGCCTTTCACCGCTGAACCTAAGTCACCACCCATACCGCGCAGTTTCTTTGTTCCGAAAAGTAAAATTACAATTACAGCAATGATTAGAAGTTGCCAAATACTGATACCACCCATTGTCATTGTCCTCGGGTCTGTCTACACATAAAAAATATTAAGAGAGTCTACTGTCTAACGACGGTAAGCTCGCCAACTAAGCAACCAAAATGTGACACCTGCGATGCCACAGCCCATAGATAGCTGCTCATAAGGGCTTGAAACTAATATTGCGGAGCATACGACTAAAGTGGCTCCAACGCCAAACAAAAACTTTCCAGTTGCTTGCTGACGCTTACTATCTCGGTAACCTTGATAAAGCTGATCCATTCTGTGGTTCATCGCTTTACCTTGGCGCAAGCTGTCATAAAGCAGCTCTGGCAGCTCTGGCAGTTTTTCTGCCCAGAATGGCGCGCGCTCTTTTACTGCATTGATCACAGCTTGCGGCCCCACCTGATTCATCATCCAGGTTTCAAGGAAAGGCTTGGCGGTTGCCCACAAATCAAGTTGCGGATACAACTGACGACCTAGCCCTTCCACATACAACAAGGTCTTCTGTAGAAGTACCAACTGAGGCTGAACCTCCATGTTGAAACGTCTTGCTGTATTAAATAAGTTTAGCAACACATGGCCAAATGAGATCTCACCAAGTGGTTTTGCAAAAATTGGCTCACACACCATACGGATCGCGAACTCAAAATCATTGACGTTGGTGTCGTGTGGCACCCAACCCGAATCAACGTGCAGCTCGGCGACTTTACGGTAATCTCGATTAAAGAAAGCCAACAGGTTCTCTGCTAAATAGCGCTTATCTTCACTGTTGAGCGTGCCGACAATGCCACAATCCAAACCAATCCACTGAGGGTTATCTGGATTTTCTGGGTTAACGAATACGTTGCCCGGGTGCATGTCTGCATGGAAAAAGCTGTCTCGGAATACTTGGGTGAAGAATACCGTCACGCCACGTTCAGCCAGCAATTTCATGTTGGTGCCGTTGGCGTTTAGCGTTTCAATATCGGATACTTGAATACCGTAGATACGCTCTGACACCATCAGGGTTTCGCTGCTTAGATCAGGGATAACCTCTGGAACATACAGCTCTTCACTGCCTTCAAAATTACGTCGTAGTTGAATCGCATTGGCCGCCTCTCGGCGCAGGTCTAGTTCATCAAGTAACGTTTTTTCGTACTCGTGAACGACTTCAACCGGTTTCAAACGACGTGCTTCAGGAAGCGACTTAGCGACTATACGCGCCATTCGGTGCATCAGTTTTAGATCTGCGTCAATCACCGGGCGAATATCAGGGCGAATAACCTTCAGAACAATCTCGCGACCACTCTCCTTGAGCTTTGCGGTATGCACCTGAGCGATAGAAGCAGAAGCCAATGGCTCGATATCAAAGTCGGTAAACCAGTTATCTAGGCTACCACCGAGCGCTTTTTCCATGTCTCGCTTAGCCAATTGACCATCAAATGGCGCCACTTGGTCTTGTAATAAAGCCAATTGGTCAGCGATATGAGGAGGAAATAGGTCGCGACGCGTTGACATCATCTGACCAAACTTAATCCAAACAGGCCCTAATTCTTGCAACGCTAAACGCAAGCGATGACCCAATTCTTTATCTTGATGTTTGTTCTTGAGCCAAAACAGTGACTTTCTCGCCAGTAAAGGGGCTTTAGTCAACTGGTGCTCAGGCATCAATTCATCAAGGCCGTATTCCAACTGTACCTTGATAATATGATAAAGACGTTTCAGTTCTGTTGGGGTCATGCTTTCTCCAACAGAGCGTTCAGTTTAGCTTCAAGACGTGCAGCTGAGCTTTTCACGTCGTCAACCTGATCGCAAAAATGTGCCACTTCTAATGGCGCTGGTGCAATCTTCCACTCTTCAGTTAATACCTGAGCGAGATGGTTTTGATGCTTAGTCGCTTGCTTAGCCACAAGGCCACCAACATTCTTAACGCCTTGTACCAAGGTATGAGCAACCACGTCGCCAGTCACGCGCGATAGCCACTCTTCCAAGTCTGGCTTGCAGTCTGTCATTAGCTGAGCAAATTTCTGAGCCAGTTGAATATCACCCTCTAAGATCAGCTTATCTTGCTTGATCAGTTTGGTGATGTTCGATTGCTCACGCAGTTCTGGCAGTACCGATAGGTTCAAAGATAGGTAGCAATCAGGTTGTCCTTCGTATTCAGACAACACATCGATTTGTTGGCTAAAAACGAAAGTGAGAGTTTTATTCAGCTCTTTCAAATTAACTTGAATGATCTGCCCCTTTAAACGAGACAAACGACGAACCAAAGCTGGATCATCGTTCACGAAAGTATTTAAAGAGGTTTCAATAACCGCGGTGACCAATGGATCAAATGGCATGACTGTCCTTACCTTTGAAAACGGATAAGCGTTAACCTATCCGTTGTATCTTTATTCTTATTTTTAGCACACTCAACGAGCCTACTACCAAGTTCGACTAGAACTTGTAACCGCGGTGCAGCGCAACAATGCCGCCCGTTAGGTTGAAGTATTTAGTATTTTCAAAACCCGCTTCTTGCATCATGCCTTCCAAGGTTTCTTGGTTAGGGTGCATGCGGATTGATTCTGCAAGGTAACGATAGCTGTCTGCATCGTTAGCAATCAGCTCACCCATTTTTGGCAATAGGTGGAAAGAATATGCATCGTAAACCTTTGATAGTGGTTCAAGCACTGGCTTAGAAAACTCAAGAACCAACAGACGACCGCCCGGCTTAAGTACGCGGTACATTGAACGCAGCGCTTGGTCTTTGTCGGTTACGTTACGCAGACAGAAGCTGATGGTAATGCAATCGAAGTAGTTGTCTGGGAAAGGCAGCTCTTCAGCGTTTGCTTGAACATAATGTACATTGCCAACAATACCGCTATCACGCAGTTTATCGCGGCCAACATTCAGCATTGAGTTGTTGATATCAGCAAGAACCACGTGGCCTTTTTCACCAACGATGCGCGAGAATTTCGCAGTAAGGTCACCAGTACCACCACCAAGATCGAGGATACGTTGACCAGGGCGCACGCCACTGCAATCAATCGTGAATCGCTTCCACAAGCGGTGAACACCACCCGACATTAAGTCATTCATGATGTCGTATTTAGCGGCTACAGAGTGAAATACCTCTGCTACTTTCGCGACTTTTTGGTCTTTCGCGACTGTTTCGAAACCAAAGTGTGTGGTTTCTGACTCTACTGCTGAATTTGTCTGCACGCTTGTGTCCATAATGCTGTTATCTACCATGGTAAGTTCTCATCGACAGTACACTCTCTCTTTAGAGGCGCTGCGGCCGATTAGTTTACTTTATCCTCAGCGGGTTGTCTTTCTACTAAGGAGGCATTTTCTGAAAAAGCCTCATTTTGAGCGATTTCCGCCAAGCCAACCGAGATAGGTTTCTTCACCTCAACACCCAATTGCTTAAAGCTTTCGGCCTGACGAATCACGTTACCACGACCAGTCACCAGCTTATTCATGGCACCTTGGTAGCTTTGGTTAGCTCTATCAAGTGAACTGCCAAGACCTTCCATATCATCCACAAACAAGCGCAGCTTGTCGTAAAGTTTGCTCGCCCGCTCTGCAATGATTTGTGCATTCTGGTTCTGTCTTTCGTTGCGCCACAAGTTATCAATGGTACGCAGTGCCACCAGCAAGGTCGTAGGGCTGACCAATATAATGTTTTGTTCCATCGCGTCTTTGACCAAACTAGGGTCAGCTTGAATCGCGACTTGAAACGCAGGCTCTACCGGAATAAACATCAATACATAATCAAGGCTCTGTATGCCTTTGAGCTGATGATAATCCTTCTGGCTCAAGCCTTTAATATGCGCTCGCAGTGAAGCTAAATGATCACGCAGTGCTGCGTCGCGTTGTTGATCGGTCTCAGCGTTGAAGTAGCGCTCAAATGCCACCAAAGCCATTTTCGAATCGACCACCACCTGCTTATCTTGTGGCAAATGCACGATCACATCGGGTTGGTAACGCTTGCCGGCATCGTTTTGCAGGTTCACCTGCGTTTGATATTCATGGCCTTCTCGTAAGCCAGAATCCGCCAACACGCGAGCCAGCACCACTTCGCCCCAGTTCCCCTGCTGTTTGTTATCGCCCTTTAGTGCTTGGGTCAGGTTAACCGCTTCACGCGTCATGCTCTCATTGAGGCGCTGCAGGTTTTTAAGCTCATGCACTAAGGTGTGACGCTCTTTGGCTTCTTGACTGAAGCTATCATTAACCTGCTTCTTAAAGCCCTCTAACTGCTCTCTCAGCGGTGATAACAAACCCTCTAGGCTTTGCTTGTTCTGTTGATCGACCTTAGCGGTTTTGCTCTCAAACAGTTGATTCGCTAACAGTTCAAACTGCTGCTTCAATCGGGACTCTGCCTGCTCTAACAGCTGCAGTTTTTCACTGTTGGCGAGATTTTCTTGGTCGTGCCTAGCTTCTTGCTCGCGAAGCTCAGCCTCCAACTCAGACTTATGCTCCTTAAGAACATTGATATCATCGGCATACTGCTGACGCTCTTGCTTCACCGCTTCAAAATAGCGCAGCTTCTCCATCGCAGCCATCACCTTGCCATGCGCCTGCTTAAGTTCAAATGCCGCTTTGTCTCGATCATCATCCAACTCATTGAGCTCTTGTTGTGCCTCTGCGAGTGAAGATTTGAGCTGAGATTGTTGTGACTCATGCAGCAAACGGTCGGACTCTAATTGCTGTTCAAGAAGTCGCTGCTGAAAAGAGAACTTCTGTTTGATCCACCAACCCACGACACCGCCGCTGACGAGCGCGCCGGAAATAGCAGCAATAAGCGTTGCCTGATGTTCGATAATCCATTGCATGATAATGATTTAGCCTAATTGGAAATAACTCATTAAAGGGTATTTTGATACTGGATAAATGTCCAGTTTGCCGTATTAAAATTCGACAGATAGACTAAGCGCTCCGTATTCTGCCCCATCAAATTAGAATGAGTTGCTATGAACGAACGTCGTGCCTTGGGCTTTGGCCTTGCTGCGGTATTACTGTGGTCAACAGTCGCTACTGCTTTTAAGCTGACCCTTGCTGAGTTTTCACCGATTCAAATGCTGACCATCGCCAGCATTGTGTCGTCGATTGCGCTGATCGCAGTCTGCGCGTTTCAAGGCAAGCTTTCTCAGCTGAGTACCACGTTTCTTTCAAACCCTTGGTATTACTTACTGCTCGGTTTGGTTAACCCACTGGCCTATTACCTGATTCTATTCAAAGCCTACGACCTGCTGCCTGCATCTCAAGCTCAAGCCATTAACTACAGCTGGGCTATCACGCTAACCTTAATGGCTGCGGTGTTTCTGGGACAAAAGATTCGTAAACAAGATTGGATTGCGTGTACCTTCAGCTATGCGGGTGTGGTAGTCATTGCAACCAAAGGTGATGTATTAGGCATGCAGTTCGATAGCCCACTCGGTGTGGCACTGGCGCTGCTTTCAACCTTGCTTTGGGCGGGCTACTGGATTCTCAATACCAAAAACAAGGCTGACCCTGTGGTGGGTGTATTACTTGGGTTCTTAGTGGCATTGCCCTTCGCGATCGGTTTAACCGTTTACGAAGGCGAGAGTTTTAGCCAAATCACAGCGAAAGGTTGGATGGCTGTGACTTATGTTGGCCTGTTCGAGATGGGCATTACCTTTGTCTTGTGGCTATCAGCACTCAAGCTAACCAACAATACGGCACGTATCAGCAACCTAATTTTTGCCTCACCGTTTATTTCGCTAATGCTACTTTCAACCATCATTGGCGAAGAGATTCACCCAGCGACACTGTTTGGCTTACTGCTAATCATTGCTGGTTTGGTGATTCAACAGATCAAGTTTTCAAAGAAAAACCCTACGTAAATAAGAGCTAAAAGACTCGATTGAGCACGAAAAGCTATCGATATAGTCTAATTTTCTTAATTAGATGTTAGATACAAAAATGGCGAGTCATATGACTCGCCATTTTTCTGTAAGATAACATTAAGTTGTAAGTCTCAATGTTCGATATTCAACCGTTGTTTTTCATATCAAATTTGGACTTAAATATCATGAAAAACAAGATCATAAATATAAAATCATTTACGCCATAAATTGTGTAAAACACGCCAGCCATCGTATCCGCTTCATATACTGGTGATAGCGTATTATTGGAAAGCCAATTCACCCAAACAACCACATAAACCAACTTTTCAATAAAGAAAGCACCAGCAAGATATTTGATGTTCGCATTGATTGTTGCAGCCCCAAGGTACGCAAAACCCCAAACGACGATCATAATCAGTCCAAAGTTGGACATTACTACGGGATCGGCTTCGTTAATGGCACTATTCGTAAAAAAGCGTGAAAACAGTAAAACAGCACCAACATTCATCGCTCCTGCTGCCAATAGAATGCTTTTTACTTTTGTCTGATTCATTGCAAACCCCTCATTTAAATAATTAAAACATCAATCACTTATAATCTTTATCATTTGTGACGAAGTCATTCTTTCTACTGACTGAAAATGTTCTAAATGAATAAACTTAGCCAGTGCCATCGCCAGTGTGCTTGTTTAGGAACAATAAAGTTTGTACACTAAATTAAATGATGGAGTAATAAAGTTTGTACACTATTTCGATTTCAACATCAGTTTACTCTCTATCATCTCCCAACATAACTTGATACACCGAAATTGCGTCCTTTTCTTTAAGCTCTGGCATCACATTTAATGCTCCCCACACAGAGTCGCCTAGCTCTGCTATCAGCCTCCCCTGCATCACAATTCTTGATAAGGTATAACTATTCTCACAAAGGTACCGAAGTGAAATTTTTTCAGGGTCAACTAAACGAAGTTTTTTAGTTCCATTGAGGAAGCAGTTACTTTTTCTACAGCTTTCACAGTCCATTCCTTTATTTTTGGCAAAAACTTCCTTCAATCGTCCTTGCTTTCTTGGTCCTAGATCTAACCAAACTAAGGTTACATTTTCAGCAAAGAACTCATTTAGCTTTTCAGCTTCAAATGAGGAGCACATCAGATACACCCCAGCAAAATCTCTTCGATAGTCAAACTCATACATTTTTTGGTATTTATGCAAGTATTGCCCAGATACTTTCTCAGAAAAGGTTCTCAATTCAGGTTCTTTAAACGTATGATAATTTTCCCAAATCCATTCGGCAAACCTTTTCATAAGGCAACCTGGGGCAAATTTTATAGTAAAGAAATACTTATCTTTCGTATCCCAAGTATCATGGATTTTAAAACTCTGACTCCTAGATCTTGTTGAGGTATGTTGAGCGCCACTAGCTTTCAAAGGATACCTAAACCCTTTACCTCTAAGCAGTTTTCTTACTGCTTTGAGTGATTTGTTGAATCCCATTTCAGGGAGCCGTTCTAAAGGCTGATCATGGATCAAGCATTTATCAGAGACACTCCAAAAGTGACGAAAATACCCGTACCCTACTTGCTCAATTGCCTCTTTAATACAAGGCAAACAATACCTTATATCAAGATTAGATTGGTCCCTCATTCTTGCTTTTCGGCCACTAAAAAAAATCGGCTCTATTTGGGAGGTATAGGTTGTCGGGTTATCAAATAACAAATTACCTTTGCCATTTATAGATAACTCCATGTCAATAAACTCCAATAACAAATGATCTGGATTTTTATGGAACGCGTGCTCATAATTTTTCTGGATAAAAGGTCTGTTCACCCAACAACCAGAATTACCGATAACCCCAACGGGTTTAGCACTGGGATCGTAAGCCCACAGTGTTCTTAATAACGTGCTATGAAGAGACTCATCATTAGGAACCTGCCTACGCAACATTTCTGCTAATTCAAAATCAAAAGTATCACTCATTAAAGTACAACTCTACCATCCCATATAAGCGGGCTTTCACTTTTAACTAAAGGAAAAACTAATCATTTCTTATTGTTGCTTGTTTTCTTCTGCTCGTTGGACCGCTTCATACATTTCTAGCTTCAACACCTCAGAGTACTCATCCTCATACAGGATAGAACTGATAATCTTATGTAATAATTCCTTGCTTATAACATTGTCGGCGACCCAAACTGCAATGTTTTCCATTTCCCGAACGAAATGCTGCACCATGTAGTCAAACCCGTTGAGCTCTAGAAAGTAGGCTCCAAGTGCAAGTGAAGAGCGCTTGTTCCCATCAGTAAAGGCGTGATTTTTATTAATTGAGAATACCAAGTGTGTAAGTTTGTCTTCAATTTCTGGGTAGTACATGTCGTTTTGAATATGCTCCAATGGACTTTCCAAAAGACCAATGTCTTTCGTACCAGCTTTCCCTCCAGCATTATCAATTATCCAGTCATGTGTTTTGACAGCATACAATACATCAAAATAAAAAAATCTTGGTTGAATCTCTCCGGTCATATCAACGATCCTTCAACCGTTTGAATACATCTAATGTATCTGGATCACTGAGCTGTTCCTCTAGAGACTTACTTTTCTCACCAAGGAAACGCTCAAAGTCAGCTTCTGGAACCGATTTAATATAGGCTTCCAGTTTTTCATGCAAAGCATCTCTAAAGCACAAGTCTCTGCTGGCCATTTTTGTTCTGGCATCGGTTATCAGCGGTTTAAATAGTGGATGCTGCTCGAAGCTGGCGAATAACAGCTCTGCCTCTTTCTGCGCCAATGGACGGCCCAGACTGACGCTCTGGCGCTCGAGCTCGTGAGCAATACCAGATTCAAAGCTGGCAATAAGCGTGAGCACTTCAGAGTACATGGTTTCACGGATCTTATCCTTTTCAGCCAGCTTTAGTATTTTCTTATACTCCGATGCATTTTCATGGAAAATGCTTTGGTAGATCAGGTTAGTAAAGCGGCCATACTTCCACTGATTGCCGTCTACATATTTGTCCAAGGCGTCGGTAAACTGTTTGCGGTAGTTTTCCTCTTGGAACGCCGCCATCAAGTAGTCTTGATCGCGCTGGTTGATGAACTTGGTGTGACCCCCTGCGCGTTCTGCGAGTACATCAATTACAATATCAAGTACACGAGAGCGTAGTTCTTTGGCGCGTTCACTGTCAGTGAGCAGCATTCCCAGATTTAAAATAGCGCGAAAAGTAAAAACCCCTAACACCGTAGTTTTGGTACCCTCACTGATGAGGGTACCAACAGCTATCTCTTTGAATTGCTTTAGCTTCGCACCTCTTAGTAAGGTGTAACCATTTGCTTTTAGCTCATCTCCGTGTGAAGACAAGTAACGTTCTACAGTGGCGTCGCTGATATCGAACAGCTCTATCACCTGTTGTTTGGTAAATACCGTTTCACCGTCAAACGCCACACCACCTAGAGCAAGGTGTTGCTCAGCTTTTTGCAAGGCGTAACGATTATTTAGAATATTTTGTCTATCATGCAAAGACTCTGTGAGATCTTTAGCCATGCTGAGTCTCCTTTGATTCAGTGCTTGGTTTTACTGTTACTTGGCCGTTCATTAGCATTGGAAGAAGCCAGTCTCGCAAGGAGATTAGCTGTTCATTCTCACTCTCTCTTTTGGCTACGGATAAAGCAATAGGCTCTACAAATTCTGAAAACTTTTTAGCTACGGAGTCGGAAGGAATGATTACATTTATATCTTCCAGAAAGCTTTTACTTAATTCAACTTGACCTGTTGAACCATTCGCAGCTACTTCAATTACTGGTTGGTATCGCATTAGTTTCCAAGCAAGATATCGTGGGCAAACCTTATCAGGATTGGCTCGAACGATTGACACATGAGAATCAACCGTTGTTTTCATTTCAGCTAAACGCTTAACATAAGCAACACGACCAAGTGTACCTACACCCGTTGAGTTAACTAATACATCGAAAGGTTTTAAAAGGCGTTCATCATTATCGTCCATGATTGCTTGATGCCTTCTAGAATCTTCAAATGAAATTTTCTGATTACGGATGCATTTTTGGTTAAGAACTTGTGTTCCACTTTCTTCGGTGTACTTAGGTGAAATACCTCTACGTATCAATGAAGTGATTTCTACTAGCTTATTAACTTTCCAATCCTGAGGAATTTCCCGCTTCAAGGTATCGTTGTAAACCATCTTTCCGCCAGAAGCTTTATAGGGTTTTCCATTCGCATCAGGGAAATCAAACTGCACGAACCAGTAGTCATAAAGCGTTTTCGCCATCGCTTCGAGTTCAGAGTTGATGCGGTTGTTGAGTTCGATTTTATCCTCAATAACAAAAAGAACATCCGCGATCTTTTCTTGCTCTTCTTTCTTTGGACCATTGAACGGTATGCTGGCAAGAATACCTGTGTTCAAATTAGGCATTGTCGCCCCGACCGCTTGGTGGACAATCCAGTTCTGAATTGTTGGTGTGCTGAGGTAATGAGTTAGAAATCTAGAATCAAATTTATCACCAGGGCGAAGTAACAGGCAGCCAGTACCACAGAAATACCCATCTTCTTTTTCCCTTATCAAGGCTTTGAGTGTTACATCTCCTCTACGGCTATACACAATATCGTCTTTCTTGACGATATACTTCGAAAGCCGATTAGCATCACCTTCAGTTATGTAAGCTATATCCGAAAGGTCGACTCTGTTGCTCTTCATATTTGCAGGCATAATGCATGGAATTCCTTCCTGAACATAGTCAGCAGCATGAAGTTGGCTTCCAAAAGGACCTGTGTGGATCTTACCTCCGCCAGCTTTTACTAAATTGCCAAGATTATCACTGAGGATGTTATTCATATTTCAAGCCCGTCAACTGCTTTTTAATCTCTACTTCTAGCTCACGTGATTGTTTAAACAAACTGTCCAAATTACTGCTAAAGCCCTGCACTTTTTCCGCAAACTGCTCTGCGGTAATATCTGCGTATTCAATTTTAACTTCGAAGTACTGTCCGGCACTGAGGCTGTAATTCTTCTCTGTGATATCGTCATAGCTGACTGCAACAGAGAAGTCTTCTTCGGTCCACTTGTTGTTGAATACATCAATGA
The DNA here is from genome assembly GCF_041439075.1 of Vibrio sp. FF145. NCBI lineage: Bacteria > Pseudomonadati > Pseudomonadota > Gammaproteobacteria > Vibrionales > Vibrionaceae > Vibrio > Vibrio sp. FF145. The sequence continues at coordinate 17,260 of NZ_JBGONH010000006.1, read as the reverse complement.
TTTGCTGTTCTTCTTCTGGTGTTAGAACCGTCTTCTGATTCTTACCTTCTTTGACCTTTTGGCCCAAGTTTGATGCATCAACCAGCACTACTTTGTCTTTGTTATTGTCATCAATAAACAGAATGGAGACGTTGGTACCTGTAGTCGCGAAGATATTGGATGGCATGGAGACAACACCCACCAGCATCTTGTTATCCACCAGGTACTGACGGATCTTTTTATCAATGCCAGATTGAGCGGTAATAAACCCTGTTGGCAATACCACCGCTGCTTTTCCACCTGGTTTTAATGAGTAAATAATGTGCTGCAAGAACAATTGGTAGATTTCCATTTTGTCCTTGGCTTTGGCTTTGATTTTTGGAATACCAGCAAAAAAGCGATCTTTGTTTTCTTTGCTGTCCAACTCATCACGAAAATCACTGAAATCCAGCTTAAATGGTGGGTTAGAGACAATGTAATCAAATTTGCGTAGCTCACCATTTTCCTTGTGGTGTGGATGACGAAGAGTGTCGCCTTCAATCACGTTAGGAATTGAATGCACCAAGTTGTTCAAAATCAGGTTCAAACGCAGTAGGTTTGATGACTTCTTCGAAATATCCTGCGTGTAGATGCTACAACGCGTTTCACCGATAGCATGGGCGACGTTCATAAGCAGGGTGCCAGAGCCCGCTGACGGGTCATAACAGCTCACATTGCGCACGGTGCCTTGCTGGTCTTCAGGCACCAAAATTGCGGCCATAATGCGTGCTACCGCATGAGGGGTGTAGTACTCGGCATATTTGCCGCCTGAGTTGCTGTTGTAGTCTTTGATCAGGTATTCAAAGATGGTGGCGTAGAAATCAAATTTTTGGTTAAAGATACGCTCAAAACTGAACTCAATCAGTTTGTTGATGATCGCTTTGCAGAAAGCATCACGCTTGGAAACGGTCACGTTCTCGCTGATGCGGGTAAACAGTTGTACTTTCTCGCCTGTGTCCGTCATTACCGCAAACACATCGTTATTGCTGATGGCAATGTCCATCAAAGTATCATCAAACAGCTGAGCAAACCCAGGCTTGTCCTGCTGGTTGAACAAGTGACTGATGAAATGATGTGGTTTGAGACGAGCAGTGTCAGCACCCATCTGGATCTGGAGCATCTCTAGATCCTCTTCACTCATTTCAATCAGCGCTTCTTCCCATTTTGCTGCACTAGCGATTTTTTCATCTATTTTCTTTGCTTCATAGGCGAACTTATCGTTCAGGAACTTGTACAAAAAAACCTGAGTGATGATCTCAAATTCCCCGGTACTGTTGCCTAACCCATTGGTTGCACAGATGCTTTTCAGACTATCGATAAGGGCTTTTGTTTTTTCTCTAAATTCGAGTTCGACCATGGTTTGTGTACTGCCTTAGTTTGTGTTCTTACCAGGATTGGCTACCTGTATTAAATTCTTTTAAATATTCTGCTACGACAAGGTGGTTTACATAACGTACCGCTTCCGCATTCAAGGGAATGCTCTGTTGTTTGATAAAGCGGTTATGAACCTTTGGTAGCAGATGCCGCGCAAAATAGCTTTCGTTATCAAGAACGGACGTGTTGTCGAGTACCTGGCTATCGGCGTCTTCTTTGACTCCGAGTAGGGCCTCAAAAATCTTTCTTTCAGAGTCTGTAATATCGCGTTGTTCTTGTTGGCGCTCGTATACACGCTTGTGTAAACGTGCGTATTTGGAGTCACCTAGGTACTTTTGACGCAATTGGTTGTTTTGTCGGTTCAACTCTTTCACTCGTTGGTGAATTTTATTGAGTGCATCGATGTTGGCGACCATTTCATCTTGTGTTACTTCACTGAGGTTCTTTTTCTTAAACAATCGCTCTAGCTCATCTTTCAGATTGATGAACCTCGGGTCTTGTTGGTCAAAGTTACTTGCCAGCGCTTCCCGTGTTTGGCGCAGTGTATTCTTCAACTGGTCAGCCAAAACCAGCTCTTCTTCACCGATCTTAACAAACTTGAAGATGACATCTTCTAAGGCTCGGTGAAGCAGGTGTGTGGTGTCAGTGCCTTGTTCAAGATCTTGTTTGAGGTTGAGCAAGTCCAAATGATTGCTAGTTTCGCGGTAAAGCACGTTTAGCTTGGCAAAATCCAGTTCATCAAGGAAGTCGTACTCACCTTGCAGGCGAATAAGGTTATACAGGCTTCGTGCATCAGCTAGGGCATTTTTAAGTGCTAAGACAGTTTCTCTGTCTTGTATCTGGCTGATTTGATCACAGAAGGTCTCCATGTTGTCGATATCAAAACGGAACAAAACATCTTTAATGTGTTCTATCTCTTGTTTGATCTCTTCCTGTGATTTGAATAGCTTGGAGTAGCTTTCGATTTCATCGCCCAGCTCTGACTGTAATTCGTCAAAGTAAGCTTTGTTAGTCGCGTCAAATTCTTTACGGATATCTGCAAAATCAACCACATAGCCATAACGGAAATCTTTGTATGTGCGGTTGACGCGTGTTAATGCTTGTAGCAAGTTATGTTTTCGGATCACGCGGCCAAGGTAGAGTTTCTTCAATCGTTTAGCATCGAAGCCTGTTAGTAGCATGTTGTAAACAAACAGTAAGTCGATTTTTCCTGCTTTGAAATCTTCAACCCAATCTTTGCGTTCTTGTTTTGTGCCGACATCATGCAAAATCAGCGCAGCATTGCTCACTTTGTGGGCTTGCTTGGCTGGCTCCATGCTCGCCGTTTGAACGTAAGTTGGGATCGGTTCTGCTACCGATGTTGCTTGCTGAAGTTCTTCGCTGTCACTGCTGAATAGGGGCTTTGAGGCGTACACAGCATTAAACAGCTCAAACATTTTCTTTGCTTGGTCTGAGCTATCGCAAATGATCATACCACCTATGGTTGCGTCATTTAGCGTGCCGCGACTCTTTTCAAAGTCGCTGATGATGTAGTCCAGCATTGGCTCAACAAAACTTTGATGGGCGTATATTTCTTTGCGGTCTACATCGCCCATTTTTACTTCAGCTTCTTCCAGCGCTTGCTGAAGCGTCATTTTGTAATTGGTCGCGATCTCTTCACGAATTAAGCGCAGGGTATAACCGTCGGCAATTGAAGCATTGTAGTAATACTTGTGAATGTAATCGCCAAAAAGAGCTCGTGAGTTATAGTCTTCACCAAGTAAAGGCGTACCAGTCAAACCTATCTTGATAGCATTGGTGTCAGACTGAGTCAGGTTGGCCAGGAAGCTACCTTTCGGGTTGTAACTGCGATGGACCTCATCCAGGAAGTAAACACGTTGTATGGTGACGTTATAGTCTTGCGTTGAAATAACGTCGGGGTCATCTTTAAACTTCTGAATGTTGACGACGGTTATTTCGGCTTTGCCTGAGTGGTTGTGAATCACTTGTGTGGCTTTGATGTCACGCGTGAACGCTTCGCGGGAGTTTATGGTATGAACAATCAAGCCGCGTGCAGTGAACTCTCGCTGTGCTTGTTGCAGCAAGTCTAGTCTATCGACGATGAAGTAGAACTTTGGAATGATTTCTCGTTTTTGGAAGTAATCCGTTAAGAACCCAACGTTGTAATAGGTTAATGCGGTTTTACCACTTCCTTGGGTATGCCAAATAATCCCTTTACGAACCCCTTCGTTTAGCTTTCTCTCAATAGCTTTGGTCGCAAACATTTGTGGGTAACGCATGATGTGCTTGTGCAGGCCATCACTCTCTGATACGTAGACCAATGCATAGCGTAGAACAAAGGACAAACGCTCTTTGCTGAGCAAAGAGGTACAGATTCGGTTGGTTGGGCGGCTAGGTTCTTTGTTACTCAAAAACTCAGGGTTGCTGCGGATCACTTCTAAGTGGTTGTCTTTGAGTACTGCCAGTTCTTGCTCATCAGTCAGTGGTTTTAAAAGCGCAGTAAGATCTAACACCTCTTCTTCACGAAAGTAGTTAAATACTGGCTTGTCATATGAACTGCTCGCGTAAAATGCACCTTGTACTGGCTCTGGATCGCCATCGACATAATCCATGTTATTGGAAAAAAGCATGAACTGAGTGATGTTAGCAAAGCGCTTGAATTTCGGGTTTTGAAAACGTTTATTGATGCGTTCTCTTTCCGCGATGATACCGTCTCGGTTGTTAGGCTTTTTCACCTCAATAAACACCAACGGCATGCCGTTGATTAACAAGATAATGTCAGGACGAAATTCATCGTCGCCGTTTTTGTAGGTGAGCTCAGTAACGACATGGAAGCTGTTGTTGGAAAAGTTCTCAAAATCGATCAGCTTAGTGCCAGATCGAGCCTTCAACTTATTGAAAAAAGCTCGGCCTAAGTCTTCGTTATCCAGAGAGAGTTTCACTTCTTCGAGCAAACGGGCAACATCATCAGGTGTCATGTCAGGATTTATACGGCTGACCGCTGAGGAAAATGATTCCGGGAAGATATTTGTATCCTTGTCCCAGTGTGTTCCTTTCAGGGATAGGTACTCATAACCCAAACGCATAAGATGTAGGATCGTTGGTATTTTTACTCGTGAATCTTCTGTGAAGCTCATATCAATCCTTCGTTATTGTTTTTATTGACCATTCTCTGGTGACTGTTCTAAGAGCTCACCAACTTGACAATTAAATAGCACGCACAATTTGTCGATGGCTTCTAAGTCCACCTTTTGTGCGGTTTCTTTGTACAAAAGTGTCACTGTGTTGCGGCTTAAACCCGTTTCACGAATGACATCCGCTATTCTTAATTTTCGCTCTCCCATCAAACGGGCGAGGTGGCATTTGATCATGTGTTCCTATCCATACAGACATTCTGAACGTAAGCGAAAATATAACAGAAACGCCAGCCAGTGGCTAAAAATTAGAGTTAAAATGAAATTATTTAAGTAGAGAGAAAATAAGCGCGAGAGTAATCAAATCAGTCTCGCTCTTGGATTCAGATAAGGCTTAATAGGCTTAGGTAATACGAATTCAAGCCATTCAGGTTCATGATGATACAGCCAGTAAAACGCTGCGTTACAATCTCGCTTTATCTCTTTTCTAATCCTTAACGGGTTATTGTGTCGGTATCGAAGTATCAGGCATTTGTAGCGTCGCCGTTTCGATTCATGCTTACACCGCTTTCTCCACTCAACCAACCCAGTTAAGCTAGAAATCAACATTTCGACACTTCCTGTCGATATTGATAAGCGTCGGGCGATCTCAGAACGATGGAAACCTCTCCATGCAAGTGTAATAACGTGCTCTCTAACCGATGATTTTAGTTTCGTGGGGTCAAACAGACTCTCCATCCCAAAAGCATACGCCACGGACTTTACATAGGTGCGACTCTTTCCTGTTTGCTTGCTTATCGATGAAATTGATAGCCCTTGCTTTAGGAGTACCAAACATTCTTGCTCTACATTAGGGGGACTATCGGCAATATGCTCACTGATTATTTCTGGTGTTTTCTTAGTCCTTCGCCGCTTCGATAACCAGTATTCAAAAATTAAGTACTTAAAAATATGCTGTGAATACTGGTTATAGAGCAAATTAGTAATGTACTTAAAATCCGATTCAGATGATGGTAGAACATTTGAAGATAGATAATGCAATTGGCTTGTAAACGCATAAAAGTCAGAGAGTAACTTTATCCTGCGGATGCGACCACTCTTGGTCACATAGCCAAGATTCGATAATTTGTCTGAGTAACTAGCCGACCTAAATGTAGAAATATTGTTTGATTGTTCTCGAAGTACCTGCCGAGAAAACTGCGCTAAATGAAAGCTTTCATCGCTACTTTCTTGATACTCGGTTTCAAAAGAAGAAGGATACCCAACTGCTAACTTTAATCGTTTAGGAAGACAAACATGCACTAGTTGCTGCTGATGATCACAACAAGATTCGATAGCAGGTATTTGATGAACTCGGTGCCAATAAGCCACACCAAATTGCCTGATATCTTCCTGAACACACACAGGGCACATTTTGAGGGTGAGTTGTGCATGTTCTCTCACGCATGAAAGCTGGCTTAACCTAATAGCAGTGTAATTGTCCGTTGACGATATAGCTTCTGATAATTTGGCTTTGTAGTGCGGATAATAGTGCATAAACAACGGAGCAAGAGTTTGATCTCTAAGCAGGTCGTCCTTGCTCTCTCTGAAAAGACTTGAAAGCGAGCTTAAGCCAGCAGTAAGTATCGGGTTAATGCTTGCTCTATGATCTCCGTATACTCTGTGTAAGAGTTCAGGTATCGGAACAGCGAACAAACAGCAATATCTAATCAGTCGACTAAATAACAACTCATCAGGTAAAGCATCTGGCAAACGCATATCGCCCCCTTTATTTAACCCTACATTCTAAACTTAACCAAAAGTCTCAAGTGGGTCATCGCACAATACCCCTGATGCTCTAAGGCTTTCAAGAGGATCACTTTCTTGAGATGCTTTCTGAATAAGAGAGGTATCCAACACCCTATAAATCAAATCTTCGGCTAAACTGACCTCAGTTAATACATCAGCAAACTCTGGATGGTGTGGGCGAGTTAGATCTCCAGGTATTGTTACCGTTTTAGATTTGGTGTTGATGGCTTCTTTCGATGAACTATCTTCACTCCGATGGTTGTTCAGTTCAGCGTTACCATCTTTTCGATTTCTTTTTAGGATAGAAATCGCGTGTTTCTTTCTCATTTCTTCTGTGAGCTTTTTCGTGGCCCGTATAGCAATACTTGCTCCAAGATCAAGAACCTCTTCAGTAATCCTCTCGTCTGAAGAACCAATAACTGCCTTTTGAGCTGAATAATAAATTCGAACAGCCAAATCCATATTGCCAGCAGACAGTGAGTAAAGTTTATTGTTCAAACTTGGGGTCAACGGCGTTTCAACATTCGTCCACTGTAAACACCAAAGTTCATCCACGAACAATTCCCACTCATCATCATTCTTCATTAGTTCTACATCGAAATAGCCACTACTTTCCGCTCGTCGCGCTGATTTAAAACTCTTGCTGAGAAGCTCATCAAACGGAGGGTTTGCACAGAAAAGTATCGGAATACCTAAATTGTTAACTAAGTTATGTAAAAAACCTAAAAGTCGATCGGCACCGCCTGCTTTAGCAAGGTTTAGATTTTGCATTTCATCAATAACCAAAATCCCGAGGAAATTTGACTTCATTTTCGATTCAATTTGTTGAAGTAAAAGAGCTATCGTTCCCGCAGGTTTTGTTGGAGGTTGTCCTAATTTTTCATCGATTTGCTCTAATATACGATGGCAAAGACCTTTAACACTCGAATCATCTGGACAATCGACTTTTATCCACACAACTTGCGGTATTGCTAACACTTTGTTCTGGTAATAGCGGTGTTCTATAACGTCAGGAAAACAGTTTAGTACCTGTTCAAGCATGCAGGTTTTACCTACTCCGCTTTCACCAATTATTGTTATTCCACTACCTTTAGGTTTAAAAAAGCCTGTTCGGGGTTCAACATCAGGTCGATTATCCAAAGAATAATGTAGATAGTTCATTGTTGTGGGAGATAAAGGATTTTTTGCTGAATATCCCTCTTTGATTGCCATTTCTATGGCCCTAAAGACATCAAAATAGAGCGGCAGTGGCTGCCTCAACGTTTTTAATCGGGTGAGATAGTCCCATCTTTCAATTGCCTCGAACGTTGTTTCCTCAATGAGCCTCTCTGGATAATTACTCAGCTTAATAACTAACTCATCATCCTCAACCTTAGGTGGCAAAGCTTCAATCAAAGGATTACCACGATGCTCGGGTAATATCGCTTCATGGTAAATGGCATCTTCACACCTCATTATCGTTGGCCTTTTTTCGCTTGAGCAATGAAATTACTTTTTTCTTCTTGTCATCAAGATGTCCACTGGGTATATCTGATTCCATATCAGGCTTAGCTTGATGAAATGGGGGTTCTCCGTCCTCAATCCTCTGTGCAAGAATAGCCTCCCTTCTCCTTGCTTTCATACCCCTTGTTCTCTCAGATTTTGAACTCAGCGATGGAGCCAATGCCGCTTCTTCTTTTGCAGTTTCGACAACCTGATTTCTTCTCTGGTGACGCTCTATCGATTTCGATGTTGGCTTAGCTTTGTTTTTTTCCAACTTAATCCAGTCTTCAAAATACAGGATGTCTGCCTGATGCCTATGAGCAAAATTAGCCGACTCCTTCATCAGGTAACATCGAGTAAAGCCACTAACTTCCTCAAGCCTGACAAATATGAAACTTGAATTATCATGATCAACTAAAGCATCTAGTTGCCATGAACCATTATTTCTCGCGATTACTTTCCAAGTATCAAAATCAGCATGTTCTGACTCATAATACATTTGATCGTTTAGCCGAATTCCTTTGCCTGTCATGGTCACTTTTACTGTTGGTAATAGGCGAGAACGAATATGAGCCTCGTCAGCTCGAATTAAAGCATGACGCTGCGCTTTAACATGTATATTCCAATAGTTTAGAGGGGTTGGAGAAAGCCCTGACTCAATAAGCAATGTACTTTGCTTGGCTAAATCTTTAAAAATTGAACTGTTGTGCTCTAAAACTTCATCAATAAGGAGCTTGGTTATTTCTCTGAGCGTAAAAGTAGCATCTAATCTTGGGTCTCTATCACTTCTGATGTAATGCCGTCCTTTCGTCGTCCCTAGCAGCTCATGGACTAACTTCTCGTTCAATATATTGAAACGATGTTCGACTATGCCTTTCAATTCCGCCCTGTATGGTGGAGCAATACTCAAATGGCCAATCAATGGCACAGCGAGATTTTCGGCATCCTGACAAATAAACTCTCCTCGATCACAAAGCAATCGTTGAGGTATGTGGTTACAAGGCCAATCAGCTTCTTCTATTTCAATGCCAAATTCTGCGCAATACTCTTTCTTAGAGGTAAAGCTGTTGATTAAAGCCTGCCGACCAGCCCTCCAAGAAGCGTATTCCATGGAGACATGCAGCCCGACAATCATTCGACTTTCTTTATCAACCACACAATAAACGGTTGGTCTCCCCAATACATGATGTCTCTGAAAGTAGGATACTATATGCACATCCAAAACTGTTGCATCCAATTCAAAGCAACTGCCAGGAACTTCTGTATGATCGGTAGCAGAACCTTTTAAACCTCGCTTATTGCGGTCAAAGTCACCCTGATTTGTTTGTTTACGTATTAAAATTTGCGCTGGAACTAGTTTTTTTGCCCAATAAACAAACGCTCGGTAATTAGGTACTAAAGCTTCTCGTGACTCAGATTCAGCAGCAATTAACTCCTCTGCATAATATTCTTTGAGCATTTTGTCGTATACACGACTGAACTTGACTTTTTCACCTTTGAGTCCAAACTCCTTCATCGCCTTAAGAAACAAAATCTTATCGTGCTCAGTGGTATTAACACCTTCAGGGACTTCAATACTTGGACTGGAGAGTTGTATCGGAGAGCCACGCTTTGCTGCACCAGCTACTCTTGATTTACCTCTACCCCCAGAGTTCTTATAGCTCGGTAAGAGTGCATTTCGTTCTTGGCCATACTTCCAGTAGAGATTTAGTGCTCTATATATATTCTGCACATATGTGTTGTTCGCCTTTGCGTGCTGAGAAACCAAAGCACTGCGAGGTTGGTCAACTAGATTGAACAAAAAATCAGAAGAAGAAACTAAGTCTACGATCAGTGAGTATTTCTCATTTCTTTTGGCGAGATGACTTTCTGAAATATCATCTTCAAATTGCAATTGGTAATAAGGCAATTCATACAGACTTTGCTGAGCTTTACCGACTTTGATTGCCCCACTAAAAAGATCAAAAGCTAGTTTGATTGGCCGTTGCAAAGCCTTTGATTCGACCAAAGGAAATAAGATGATAATGCGGTTCTCTGTATGCTGCTGTAAAACTCGGTATAGTCCATCACTGAGACCATCCAAGCTTTCAATTTTCCAAACACTATTTAGATCAACTTGCTGCATGTTGCCTTGAATTTCCATCTATCTTAATTTCCATGATTTCAATCATCCCTGATAGGACGATAGGGCGAGACAGGTCAACTGTTACTTCTTTGTCAGCCAACAGAGACTTTAACAACACCAAGGCATCATCTTGCGAAATGCCAAGTTCATGAGAAAATGTTTCACAAATCTCATTCAATTGCATCGTTCCGATCGTCAACAAACGTTTGGCCACATCTCTAAATTCATTCGGTGTTGATGAGTACTTCTTGCGTTTAGCGTCTGTAATCCATTGAATATTCCTGGACTTAATCTGATTAAGCTCCGATAGGCAAAATATGTGGAAAGGAACGCCAAGCAATTCCCACCATACTCGCTCTACATCTAGCTTTTCGGCTGTTCTGTTGTCAGATAACTTTTCTCTTGGTTTAACACATACAGCTTCATACCAAACCCTTTGGCCATCACTACAGGTTAATAGGAAGTCGGTGGTCATGATGACAGGATCTTTGGTGATAGGGTGTTTAGGGTGCTCAATATCAAGTGATTTAGAAATTTTTAATGAGAGGGATAGAGGAAGCAAAGGAAACTGCTCCCGAATATCTATAACTGAGTCAGAAAACTCAGCCAAATAGAAAAAACACGACTCTTGTTCAGATAAAGTGTGGTGAGTCCTACCTGATTTTATTCCTTCAATCTTACCGCTATGACCATGAGATTTAACATCTTGAACTCTTATCCAAGGCGTGTAATTGGCCCCTTCACCTAAGCCATAACTCTGTTTCAAAGCTCGCTTAAAGTCAGCGAGCTTTTCAAGTTTTCTTCGTCCAGCCACAACATATACTCAATCTAATTCGATGCAGTATATTATAGCCTAGTGTACAAACTTTATTATTCCAAAATGGAACTTTGTACAAACTTAATCGACAGTGTACAAACTTTATTGTTCCTAAACAGTGCTATACGTTTTGGCCTGCAACCCACCCAGACGACCACGTCCATTGGAAGTTATAGCCCCCTAACCAACCCGTTACGTCCATTACTTCACCGATGAAATAGAGGCCAGACACACTCTTACACTCCATGGTTTTCGAAGATAGGTGATCAGTATCCACTCCGCCTAGAGTCACTTCGGCAGTTCGATAACCTTCAGTGCCATTTGGTGCAATTTTCCAGTTCTCTAGGTGCTCAACGATGCCACTAAGCTGCTTTTCATTGAACTGTTTAAGCGGCTTGTCTTCAAGCTCTTTACGATCAATCAGCACTTCCACAAAACGCTTTGGTAGTGCTTTTGCCAAGGTATTTTTCAGGCTCTGATTTGGGTGTTTCTCGCGAGAATTTTCAAGCAACTCAGCAACGTCTACTTCAGGTACTAGGTTGATAGAAACCGATTGACCCGCTTTCCAGAATGAAGAGATTTGCAGTACCGAAGGACCAGATAAGCCGCGGTGAGTAAACAGCAACGCTTCTTTAAATAAAGTGCCGTCTTGCGCTGTGATCTCAGCAGGAATTGCGATACCAGAAAGCTCAGCGAAAGCTTCTTTGTCTTCTTTATGGAGCGTGAATGGTACTAGCCCCGCCGTAGTCGGCATTACAGACAAACCAAACTGCTCCGCAATCTTATAGCCAAATGGCGTTGCGCCTAGCTTAGGCATAGACAAACCGCCTGTCGCTACAACGAGTGAGTCACACTCAACTTCGTCGGTATTGAGGTGCATCTTGAAGCCTGCGTCTGTTTTTTCGATGGAGTGAACATCACAACGGTAGCGCTGTTCAACTTTCGCTTGCTTACACTCGTCAAGCAGCATGCTCACGATGTCTTTTGCTGTGTGGTCATTCACACAGAACAACTGGCCGTGATCGCGCTCTTCGAACTCAATGCCGTACTTGCTCACCATCGAGATAAAATCCCAGTTGGTGTATTGAGATAAAGCTGACTTCACGAAGTGAGGGTTGTTACACAGGAAGTTGTTGGCTGAAACATCATAGTTAGTAAAGTTACAACGACCGCCACCTGAGATTAAAATTTTTCTGCCTGGTTTCTTTGCATGATCAACCACCAGCACTCGTCGCCCGCGTTTGCCCGCTTCCGCAGCACACATTAAGCCAGCGGCGCCCGCACCAATTACGATTACATCAAATTTTTCACTCATGTGGTTCTGCTTTTCTTCACTTGTGCAGCCCGAGTACGCCCTGTTCTCGAAATGCCATCAATAAAAAAGGATGTGCATAAACAGCACATCCTTACTAATTGCTCGCTATTTTAGCGGCAATTTTAAACTTTGCAATTGATGTTCAATTGTACAATTCACAGACATAAGCAAGCCACTGTTTGGTTTGGCTTAGCGAACCAACAACCGAAGCTTTACACCAAAAACCTAAGCTCTACTTCAATCGTACTAAATGACTTAGACGATGAAAGAAGACAGCAACGTTACACCTAACAGAGCAGAAGAGAGTATGAATAACTGCCTTACACGATCGCACTTCGACGTAAAAACTTCGTCGTGATGGTGGTGATACTCTTTGCTTTTGATGTAACTAAACAGGCGAACCTGTTTGGTCATATTGCCATGGGTTGTGAAGAAACCACCTCCATCTACTTGTTGATATAGTAGAGGGTGTGCTTCTCGCATAATATAAATGAGTGTTCTTAGCGCAGTAAAGTAACGCGCCCAGTTCACACAAGTCACAACCATTAGTGCAAATAGAATAGTGTCGCCGCTGATCATCCTTTCCTCCTTACATCTTCATAAGAAAACTCAAAAGAAAAAGATAATCAGTGTCTTTCTCGTACTACCTAAACGGCAGGAGCTTCCATAATTGAAGATGAACCATCTTTTGCCAATTGCGCTAAGTCTTTATCAATAAAGAACAATGCTTTACCGTCTTCACCAACAAGCTCTAGCTTATCCAATACACCTTTAAACAACTTCTCTTCTTCGTGTTGCTCTGCAACGTACCATTGCAGGAAGTTAAAGGTTGAGTAATCTTGTGTGCTGAAAGCAACGTGAGCCAGTTTGTTGATCTTTTGAGTAATCATTTGCTCATGTTCGTAAGTTTCACGGAACACAGCCCCAAGGCTATCAAATTCATGTTTTGGCGCTTCAATCGCACCTAAAATTGGCATTGCACCTGTCTCACTTACGTAAGTAAAAAGACGCTGCATGTGTTCCATTTCTTCGACTGCATGAACACGCAGAAACTCTGCTGCACCTTCAAATCCTTTGTCTTCACACCAAGCACTCATTTGTAAGTATAGGTTGGATGAGAAAAATTCTAGATTAATTTGATCATTCAGTTGCTCTACCATAGTTTTTGATAGCATTTAAGACTCCTAATTACATCTTCAGTTTTCTCTACTATATCACTATTTTATGAATATCTCGCAGGCCATTAGTTAACCAATATTTCGAGCAAACATTACGCAAGACAGTGGATATGAGATCACTTCAGCAAAAAAAGGCATTGCATAGTGCTAGTCTTTAGTTAGGCAATGAATAGAAGAGGTAGCGATATGAGTTACAAACATATTTTGGTCGCAGTCGATTTATCAGATGACAGCAAATTACTTGTGGATAAAGCAGTAGCATTGGCTAAGCCATTGGAAGCCAAAGTCTCTTTTATCCATATCGATATTAATTATGCAGAGCTCTATACCGGCCTTATTGATATCAACATGGCAGAAACCCAGCACAACGCGATGGAAGCATCTCGAGTTCAGCTACAAAATTTTGCAGAACACGCTCAATACCCAATTACCCACACCTTAGTGGGCAGCGGCGACCTGAGTCATGAACTGTGTGACACCATCAATGAATTCAATGTTGATTTAGTGGTTTGTGGGCACCATCAAGACTTCTGGAGCAAATTGCTCTCTTCAACACGACAACTGATCAATGCCTCGCCGGTTGATATGCTGGTCGTGCCTCTAAGAGATTCAGAAGACTAATGAATTAAGGTTAGGTAACATACAGCTCATATCTTATTAACGAAGTTTTTATATGAGCTATTTAGCTAGTGTTACCCTCTTATGGGCCTTCTCTTTTAGCCTGATCGGCGTTTACCTTGCTGGTCAGGTTGATTCTTGGTTCTCTGTATTAATGCGTGTTGCCCTTGCTGGCATTGTATTTCTTCCTTTCCTGAAGTTTCGAGGTATCTCGCGTAAGCTGATCGCTAAGTTGATGACGATTGGTGGTATCCAGCTTGGGCTGATGTACTGCTTCTATTACCAATCTTTCTTGCTGCTATCCGTTCCTGAAGTCCTTCTGTTTACCGTTTTTACCCCAATTTACGTCACACTTATTTATGACTTCCTCAAAGGACAATTCTCTCCGTGGTATTTAGTGACAGCGGCGATTGCTGTATTGGGCGCTGTATTCATTAAATTCGCGGGTATCAACGAAAACTTTTTAGTCGGTTTCCTCGTAGTCCAAGGTGCAAACCTGTGCTTTGCTATCGGCCAAGTTGCTTACAAAATAGTGATGGAGAAGGAATCGACAGAGTTACCTCAGCGCACAGTATTTGGTTACTTCTATTTGGGTGCGTTATGCGTCGCTTCGGTTGCTTTCATACTCTTAGGTAACCCTGAGAAGTTGCCAACGACCACGCTTCAATGGGGCATCCTGATTTACCTTGGCTTGATTGCTTCGGGGCTAGGTTACTTTATGTGGAATAAAGGTGCATGCATGGTGAATGCTGGGGCACTGGCTGTAATGAACAACGCCTTAGTTCCAGCCGGCCTTGTAGTGAACATCCTGATTTGGAACAGAGACGTCGACTTGGTTCGATTGGCCATTGGCGGCGCGGTTATCTTGTTCTCTCTGTTCGTCAACGAGACATGGGTGAAAAAGCGTGTTGCGAGATCCACAAGCAACGCCTAACCGCTTTCACTGAGCTTAGTTAACTAAACTAAACTAAGCTAAATGAACAGAGCTAAATGAATTGGCTCGGATAACCCCAAAAAGCAAAAGAGCGACCTTAGGTCGCTCTTTTTAAATCATCGTTGTAGCAATAAGTTATCCGTACCAGTTTCAGTGAATGTGACTATGGCTCACTACCTGAGTCTTGGTTTCAGTGAAAGCGACGTCATCAAGTTGTAGGTTGATACGTTCAAGGTGACTTTCCAGTTTTTGACTTTTCTTAAACAGCTTTTGCTGCTTCTTAATCATCTTCGCGAGTTTTTTGTTGTACTTCTCTTGTTTTTTGGCCGCTTTCTTCGCTCGCTTGAGGTCGGCTTTTTCATCACCACTCGCATTAGCGATTCGTTTTTTCAGTTTGGCTTTTTTCTGTGGTGCTTTTTTATCTACAACATCAGCGGCAATATCAGCAACGGCTGGATCGAACATTTGAACAACAGGTTCAAGAGTCTCGTTGATTTCAGCAAGTGATAGCTCGGGTACAGGTAATGTTTCCGCTAACAGGCCGCATGCGGCTTTTTCTTCAACGGGTTTATTTTGACAACCAAGAGGTGGAATTGCGGTTGGTTTGCATAGGTTAGCTTGATCCGCCGAAGAACGCGCACAAGAACGACACACAAACTTAGGTTCAGTAACCAAGCTGTGGATCTCTCCTAGGTGTTCAGTGATATCTCGACGGTTTAACTTACAAAAGCGTTTAGCCATGCTACAACTCCAGCTAAGAATAATAATGATTCTTAGTTAGATATACATCCGTAACGCGACTATCGCAAGTGTTAAATGGTGATTTATCGTATTTATGACGGAAAATTTTCTTAGTGTGTCTCTAAGTCATTGATGCTTTCACATACACATCAAAGCGGTTCTTTTTAGTTTCGATTGCCATGCTCGGTTTTTGCTCGTCTAACCATGCTGCGTAATCCGGTCTTTTGACCACAACGCGCTTAGTTGCCAGCTTCATCGCAGGCTCAAACAAGCCATCGGCATCCAGGTCGGCGCCAACCAAAGATTGGAATACTCGCATCTCTTTCTTAACCAAAGCCGACTTCTTCTTGTTCTCTGGGTGTGGGTACATAGGATCGAGGTACACCACATCAGGCTGTTCGAAGTTAGGGTCGTTGCTAAGTTTATCCAGCGCATCGTGACTTGAAGCGTGAATCAACTTCATACGTTCGCTAACCCAACCGCCGATATCTGGGTCTTTTTTTGCTCTCTGCAGGCCGTCATCCAATAATGCAGCCACAACTGGATGTCGCTCTACCATCTGCACTTTACAGCCCAACGAAGCCAATACAAATGCGTCACGCCCTAAGCCTGCTGTACCATCAAGAATAGTTGGCGTTGCGCCTTTGTTTAGACCTGCCGCCTTAGCAATTGCCTGACCTTTACCACCACCAAACTTACGTCTGTGACCGACTGCGCCTCCGACTAAATCAACAAAAATAGCGCCAAGCTTAGGTTCATCGACTTTACGTAGCTCAAGTCGCTCGCGAGTCAGCACCAAAGCAAACTCGCTACTTTCATCATGAGATAAATTCCAACGGGTCGCTAAGTCATTTAAATGATCGATTTGGGTAGCATCTTCGCAAATCAGTTGTAGTTGCAAGGTCGTCTCCAACAGACAGTAGTATTCAAAACAAAAGAGGCAACCAGTTTACCTGATTGCCTCAACAATACATATTAGCGGTGAAAAGTATTCCCAGCTCGGTCGGCTTACCTAAACCAATTACTCTATCTCTCGTTCTTGCCTTAACTCTTCAACAAGCTCAGCCAGTGGCTTCGGTCGACCAATAACATAGCCCTGAGCATAGTTAACACCGAGTTCAATTAACTTATCGAGAATCTGAGTATTTTCAACAAATTCAGCCACTGTGTGCTTGCCCATCTGCTTCGCTAAATCATTGATCGAACGAACCATCACATAGTCCATCTCGTTAACATCAATATCACGCACAAACAGGCCATCAATTTTCACAATATCAACGGGTAATGCCTTCAGATATCCGAATGACGACAAGCCTGAACCAAAATCATCCAGAGCAATCAAACAGCCGAGCTCTTTAATTCGAGTAAAGAAGTTGATTGCCTGCTTCATATTACTCATGGCGGCCGTTTCAGTGATCTCTAAACAAATCTTATGGCAAGGCACTGATGAGTTCGCCAAACTTTCAATCAAGAATTCAACAAACTCTCGGTTACCCATCGAGTGACCAGAAAGGTTTATCGAACACATCCCCAAATCATCAACGAGATGTGGGCGTTGCTCCAACCAATTCAACGTCTGACTGACGACTTGGCGATCAATCAAATGCGCGATGTTATAGCGCTCGGAAGCTGGCATGAAGATCCCCGGTGAAATGTACTCACCTTGGACGTTCTTGATCCGCACCAGTATCTCAAAGTGCATTTTGTTGCTATTTTCCTCTAGGCCAAGAATACGT